>JBILFE010000727.1:0-3142 GCA_044351705.1 Luteolibacter sp.
ACCCTCGCGCTAGCCCGATTCCCCGGCCGTGGAATATCGGTGCGTACTGTTAGGTTCCGCTGCATGGAAATGTTGGCCCAGTACCCCGGCCCGATGCAACTATTCCACAGCCGCCACATCGGTGCTGGCCATCCAGCCGCTGAGCTTGGTGCCGGCAACTTCAACGTAGACAAAATCGCCGCTTTTGCTCCCGAGTTGCACGCCGCGCCCCGGTCCCGGCGTGCCTAGCGATTCGGCCTTTTCAAACGGCGACAGCCGGACGCTGGCACCAGCGGATAGCACAATGCCGTACGCGGCCTCGGCCCGGCGCAAGTACAACGCGCTTGCTCCGGCCACAATGAGGAGGCCGGCCACCACCGCGCCGGCGATGGCTTGGCGCCGCCACCATCGCGGCAGCCGCAGCACCCCGATGACCAGGGCGATGACACCGATAAACAACGCGGATCCACTAACCAGCCATGACCATTCGTTGCGGCTCAGATGCTTGAGCAAGGCGTCCAGGCGCGGGTTAATCCTGGGCTCCTCGAAAGCGGCTGCCGCCTTGCGCGCCAGCGTTAGGTTGGCCCGCAGGTCGGGATCACGCGGAGTAAGCAGGCGGGCGCGCTCATAAGCAAGAATGGCCGGACCGTATTGGCCTAGCCGCTGGTAACTGTTGCCGAGGTTGTAGTACACGGAAGCACGCGGCCCGTCGCTCGTTAGGATTTGCTCGTAGGCCGCCGCCGCCGCCGCATAGTCATTGGCGGCGAAGCGCTGGTTCGCCTGCTCCATGGCCGCCGCCCCCGCGGCATCCACGTTACAGGCCGCCAGCACGAAATAACAGCAGCCAAGAAGGAGGTTCGGGTTCATTTCAACGCGGGGTTTTTTGTTAGATAAGCCAGCGCTTCGTCCAGCTCTGTCTGCCAGTGGGAAAGCATGTCGCCGGCCGCTTGGTGACCATAAGCGTTGCGATCCGCCTCACGGAAAAACCGGGCGACAGGCGAGTCCTCCGGCAGGCGGGCAGTGACTTCGGCCAAGGTGATTGCCAGCGCGGGTTGGTTCCACTCGGAGCCGAGCCGCTGTTGAATGGCGAGACGTCCCGCCGCAATAAAGCCCGCCATATCCTTGGCCGCCGCGCACCGGCCGGCAGCTTGCAGCGCTTCGCGGGTAGCCTTTGCCGTGGCGGCGCGTTGCCGGCGTTTCGGGTCCGCACCGCGCTCACGCCACCAGCCAAGCAGTTTGCCTAACATACACAGCAACGCCGACAGACCTAACATTTCAACGAATGCCGGTCTGGCAACCAGCGGCACGAGTGAGCGCCGCGACGTCAGTTGCAAATGCTGGCCGGCGAGCTGATCCTTTGGCTTGTCGGGTTCCTGTGCGGCGGGCTCGCTGGTGGATTCCTTCTCGACGAGATCCTTGCCGGTCACTTCGATTTTCGTTGCGGGACTGGTCAGCGATTTGTAGGCACCGGCGTCCGGGTCGAAATAACTGAAACTCAGCGCCACGTCCTGCCGACCGCCTTTGCGCGGCACCGCGCTGAATTGAAACCGCTTGTTGCCGGCAAACGCGGCCTCGTCGCCGGGAGTGAAGTCACCCTTGCCCGGATAGGTTTTCCAAGCGTCAGCCGGACTGAGCTTGGGGGCGTCCACCAAGGCAAAATTGCCAGTGCCGCTGATGCGGGCGCTGATTTGCTGCGGCTCGCCGGTCTTCCACCTCGGCGGGATCTCCCACTCATCGATTTTAAAATCACCCACCGCCCCGGAGAAGTCAGCCGGCCGACCGGCTGCGGGCAACGCGCGAACTTCGATAGATTGGTCTTCGGACTTGAGCGTGACGTCCTTCTGGATCATCGGCGTGTTCATGCGGTCAAGAATGCTATCAAAAAATGGATCATCAAAGGGACCGCCCATGCGCCTGCGCTGCTTGGATGCCGAGGGGTCGCGCACTGCAACAGTGGCATTCAACGACAGCGAGGCCGGGTAATTTCCCGCCTTGGTCGCGGAGATGCCACCATACCAAGTGACGACGGTGTAGCGTTTGCCGTCCTTGATCTCGGTGGTTTGTTGCGGCCGCTCGCTGACGTTGTGCAGCGTGAAGGCCTTGCCTTCCGGCTGGATGCCACTGCGAAGCTGGACACGCGCTTCTTCCGGCAGCCAGGCCCGGATCCGCACCGGCGCAATCTCGCCAACGTAAACATGCTTGCGCTCGCTGGTGGCGGGCTCGACTGTTAGAAAACCGAACCGCTTGCTGCTGGTGTCCTCCGCTTCCTGTCCGGCCGGCGGTGCCCCTGGCGGCAGCGGCGCAATCCCGGCGGGTGGCTGGCTGGCGGCGGCGGCGAGCACCTTGAGCGTGAGCGGCCGGGTCGTGAGTATTTCGCCGTCAACCGTGACGCGGATCGGTGGAATCTGATAGGTGCCGGGGGTGTTGGATCCCACGGCATAGGTGTAGGTGGTGCTAACCGAGGTCTGCCCGTTGACGCTCTGGAATTGCCGGCTTTGGTCGCGGCCTTGGATGATGAAGTTTTCCACTTCGGGAAGTTCAATTTGGCCGACGTTGCCGCCGGACATCGTGAGGGTGAGCAAGGCGCCGTTGCCGGCCGGCACGGCATCGCGATCCAGCGTGGCTTCCACCTCCGCCGCGAAACCTAACAACGGCATCCATACCGCGGTGGAAATCACCGCCGCAACGAGTAAAGACACTCGCTTGCCTCCGGATCCGGGTTGCAAGATCCTCGCGACCCCGCAGATAAAGTTAGAGCGTTGGAACGATCTTACCATGTCTTGCCTTTGGTTGAATTGTCAGGTGTGAGGAAGCGGGTGCGCCGTTGCTGCGGAATGGGAATCACCGTGCGCTCGTCGTCGCGCAGGGATTCTAGCAATTGTTTGGCCTCCTCGGGGGTCATCTCCTGCTTTTTCTCGCGCTCTTCGCTCATGGCGCTCTCCTTTTCTTCCGCGGATTTTTCACCCTCATTCTGTTCTTTCTGCTCTTTCTGCTCTTTCTGCTCTTTCTGCTCCTTCCCATCCTTCCCATCCTTCTGCTCCTTCTGGTCCTTCTGCTCCTTCTGCTCCTTCTGCTCCTTCTGCTCCTTCTGCTCCTTCTGCTCCTTCTGGTCCTTCTGCTCCTTCTGGTCCTTCTGCTCCTTCTGCTCCTTCTGCTCCTTCTG
>JBILFE010000043.1:0-11337 GCA_044351705.1 Luteolibacter sp.
TGGGTCTGCCGGCCACTTGGAGTTTTGACAAACGCCCGGCCGCAGCCTCTGCCAACCCTGCCGATCTGGTCAAGTGGTGGCGCAGGTTCCACGATCCCAAACTCAACTCGTTGGTCGAGCAGGCCGTCGATGCCAACCTCGACGTGAAAATCGCCGCCGCCCGCCTCAACCAGGCGCGTGCGGAACGCCAAACCGCCGCCGCCTCGTTCTGGCCATGGCTCAGCGCTTCCGGCAGCCAACAAGATGCCCACTCCGGCGGCTCGGGACCGGGTGCCGGAACTAACAGAGTCTATCGCGGCGGATTCAATGCCGCCTGGGAGATCGACATTTTCGGCGGCTCCCGCCGCAATCTCGAGTCCGCCAATGCCCGGCTAGCCGCCGCCGCCGCCGACCTTGACGCCACCCGCTTGAGCATGGCGGCGGAAGTCGCGCTGACCTATTGTCAACTGCGCTCGATTCAGGACCAACTCGGAGTGGCCGGCCGCAACCTGGTCATGCAACAACGCAGTGCCACCATCACCCATGAGCGCCGCCAAGCCGGCTTCGCCAGTGAACTCGACGTGGTCAACTCCGATGCGCTGGTGGCCAACACCAAAGCCCAAATCCCCAGCCTGGAAACCGCCGCCAGACGCTCCGTGCACGCCATTGCCGTCTTGCTCGGCAGGCCACCGGCTGAATTGTCAGATATGCTATCAGAACCGCGGCCGGTCCCCACTGCCGTCTCCAAGGTGCCCACCGGGATTCCATCCGATCTGCTGCGCCGGCGCCCGGACATCCGCAGCGCCGAGGCCAACGCGCATGCCGCCACCGCCCGCATCGGCGTGGCCGTGGCCGACTTGTTTCCCAAGTTTGCCTTCAACGGCGCAATCAGCCAACAAAGCACCAAGCTCGCCGACTGGCTGTCCCCCTCGGCGCGCGTGAGCAGCTTCGGCCCGTCGTTCAACTGGGCCCTGTTCCAGGGTGGCAATATCCAGGCCAACATCCGCATGCAACAGGCGCTGCGCGATGCCGCCGTTCTCGCCTATCGCAAGACCGTCCTTGGCGCGTTGCAGGAAGTCGAGGATGCCATGGTTTCCGGTTCTAACGAACTCAAGCGCCACGCGGCAATCGCCGAGGCGGTCAGCGCCAACCGCCGCGCCGTGGAACTCTCCATGAATCTTTACACCGCCGGCCAAACCGATTTCATCAACGTCCTCAGCGCCCAGCGCGCGCTGTTGCAAACCGAAAGCGAGTTCACCCTCAGCAACCTCGCCCTCGCCACCGATCTGATCTCACTCTACAAGGCCCTCGGCGGCGGCTGGTGAGGCCGGGCATGCCGCCTTCCTGAGCTCGGTGGAAAGCGAATTGGCACATTTTGACGCACGCATGTTCACAAGATGATCGAAACGCGGAGGCGCGGAGCCAGCAGAGGAAATCGCAGAGTTATTTTTCGGTGAGCATTAGCCCGAAATCCGAAGTTGAATTCCTGCAATGGGGAAAGAAAACCACGGATTTCACGGATTTCACGGATTTTTTGGTTTGGATCTTCTCACCATTTGCAACTTCGGAGAAGTTGCAAATGAAACCTATATCAATCAGTGCAATCTGTGTAATCAGTTCTTTTCTGTGGTTTTCTTGGTACGCACCACCTCTAACCACCGCGTGTGCATGCACGCTACGCCAGATAGGGATTGCTGGCGGCTTCCTCACCGACGGTGGTGGCCGGGCCGTGGCCGGGCAGCAGCCGGGTCTGCGGCGGCAGGGTGAGGAGATGCCGCGCAATCCCATCTAACAATTGCTGGTGGCTGCCGCCGGGCAAATCGGTGCGGCCGATGGAGCCTGCAAACACGGTGTCACCGGAGAACGCCAAGGCGTGGTCCGGGAGATGGAAGACGACGCTGTCCGGAGAATGCCCCGGAATGTGATAGAGCAAAAATTGCAAGCCACACAGCAGCAACGGCTGGTCCGAGTCGATGACCAGGCGCCGGTCAATCCGATAGGGAGTGACCGCATCCGGCATGCCCCACTTGCGGCTCACGGATTCCAAGGTGACTTCATCCGAGTAGTTTTCCAGTGCATGCAGGCGCGCGCCGGCCGCCTGGAGTGCGGCGGCATCCAGCACGTGGTCGAAGTGTTGATGGGTGAGCAGCACGTCATCGACGCGCACCCCGCGCGTGGCAACCCAGGCGGCAATGCCGTCTGGCGCATCGATTAAAAAATTGCCGTCGGGGGTTTCGGCGAGGTAGCCGTTGGTTTGGCAGATGCCGCCGGTGTAGGTGGTGAGTTTCATGATAGACAATAATGGATGGGTGGCTTGGCGGCTCAGGAGTGGGTCCGGCCGGGCGCTAAATGTGTTAGGCCGGGCCCGGTGCCATGGACGAGGCGGGCCTGATAGACGTCCTGCTGGATTTGGTCGCGCAGCGCATCGAGTGAGGCAAACCTCATTTCCGCCCGCAGGAAGCTGACGAATTCGATGTTGATTTCCCTGCCGTACAGATCGCCGGAGAAATCAAAGATATGCACTTCGAGGATGCGGTTGGAACCATCCACGGTTGGGCGCACGCCCAGATTGGCGATGCCTGGCACGGCGTCGCCAGCGTCGATGCCAACGCGCACGGCCCACACGCCATCGGGCGGGGTGATCACGTCATGGATGGCGATATTGGCGGTTGGGAATCCGAGCCGGCGGCCGAGCTTGCGGCCTTCTATCACGCATCCGCAAACCGAGTATGACCGGCCAAGCATGCGGGCGGCGGCATCCAGCGAGCCATCACGAATGGCCTGGCGGATGCGGGTGCTGCTCACCCGCTCGCCATCCACCATCACCGGTGGCACCACCTCAACCACAAAGCCATCGCGCAGCGCGCATTCGCGCATGAAATCCACATCGCCAAGGCGGCCACGACCAAACCGCCAATCCTCGCCCACCACCAACGTGCGCAACGGTGCAAGCTGCAATTGTTGCATAAAGTCCGCCGCCGCCATGGCGGCCATGGCCGCATCAAAATGCAGCGGAATAAACAGCCCGATGCCAAGGCTGCCCATGATTCTCGCCTTTTGGTCGAGGGTGGCGAACAACGAGGCGGGAGCCCGTTCCGGAGCCAGGGCGCGCACCGGATGCGGATCAAAGGTCAACACCCCGGCCAATCCGCCGCTGCGGGCAGCCGCCGCCACCGCCCGCGCAATCACCGCTTGATGGCCCACATGAATGCCATCAAACACCCCTAGCGCCAAGTGCAATGGCAGCCCCAGCGCGGGTAGTTCATCCAATCGTTTGCGTGTCAACACGCCCCATTGATACCTCCGCTGGTCCAAAACGAAAACCCAAAATTCACACGGGCCCGTGGATGCGGCGGCCGGTTGGCCAAAATGACATTCAACCTCACCCTCCACGCATCGGTCCCCTCCCTATCTAACATCCAAGAAACATGCGAAGAGAAAGAAATGGCTACGCCCCGATCCTGCTTCAGCAATAGCACCCCACGCCTGCGCTGTTGGGACATCCTGAGGTCCGATCGGACCTCAGGATGTCCCGGGGCTGCGGTGTTTTATTCGGTGCGTGAGGGCGGAGGTGGGGCCGGGATGCTCACAGGCGGGTGTGGTGGACCTGTGCTTGTCGCATATCCGATTTCGGTTTTACGCGCCAGCCACCGGTCATCCGCCGCCTGTGAGACGATCCGCACGGGAGTTCCGATTTTGACCACATCGTAAAGGTGGGTCACAAAATCCATCGGCAAGCGTACGCAGCCATGCGACGCCGGCAAGCCCGGCTGCGGAATGATGCCGCCATGCATGCCGATGCCATATGAGGTCAGACGCATCCAATAGGGCATCGGCGCGGGCACATAATGCTCGCCGCGCGGCACCGGCGTCGCCGGCGTCGCATCACTGTTGGTCACGTTGCCAGCCTCGTCTGACAACCATCCGTAGCTGTTGGAATGTTTGATCTCGAGCATTTCGGTGATCTTGTAATTGCCCGGTGGCGTGGAGTGGCCAGGCTTGCCGGTGCAAATATATGACCACCCGATCGGTCTGCCGCCGCGCTGATAGGTGGCGATTTGCCGGGATAGGTCCAAGGTCACCGCCACCTCCCCCGGTCCGCCATCATCCGCCCACTTAAACAGGATCGGCCGCGCAGGTGACGGCGTCTTGTGCGGAAGCAAGCCACACCCGCTCATGCCCAGCATCAGCCCGATGCCGGTGATGATTCTCAATCCATAGCGTCTCCAACAAATCTTCATGCGTCGCTTATGCCTTAGGATGAATAGTTCTAACCCATCAGCCGGTGTCAAGCACTTCCTGGCTAATTCGGCACCCCCGGGTGCCGGACAAAAAAGTTAAAGCCCATGTTCAAGCGCGAAGCCAAGGCAGGGATCTTTCTCCGAAAGGTCCGGCATATGGCGGGTCTAGGTTGTTGGAAGCGCGGTCCGTTCCGGGTGGGTGCCACGCTGCCAACCGGACCTTTCGGAAAAAGGTCCCTGCCTGAGGCCCCCGCGGCCGCGCGCGGCCGGGGCTGTGTTGCGCTTGACCGCCTGGCCTGCGACTTGTAGCCTTGACATCTCCGCAGCGATTCAGTTACTCCGCCGCAGTCATCCAACCCTCAACCCTATCCTACCGTGGAACTCCAAGAAATCCGTCGCATCGTCGAACTCATGAATGAGCACGGGCTCACCCACTTCGACCTCACCAAAAAAGATTTTCACCTCAAACTTAAAAAGGGCGCGGATTTGGATGACCTGCGCAGCTTGCTTGCCAGCCTGCCCACGCCCCTCCCCGCGAGCCCCATGGCCGCCGCCGCCACTCCGGTGCCGGGGGTCGCTTTTCCGCCACCAGCGGCCAGCCCGCCTGCCGCCCCCGATGGCATCGACATCACCTCGCCGATGGTCGGCACCTTTTACATCAAAACCTCCCCCGAGGCCGAGCCGCTGGTCAATCCCGGCGATGCCATCGTGGTGGGACAAACCCTTTGCATCATCGAGGCCATGAAGGTGATGAACGAAATCAAGGCCGAGCGCGCCGGCATCCTTTGCGCGGTGGTCGCCGAGGACGGCGCTCCCGTGCAATACGGCGACGTGCTTTTCCGCCTCAAGTAGCCCGCCCAACCACCCACGGCAAATCGCCCCCCCGCAACCCAACCCAACATGTTCAAACGCGTCTTGGTCGCCAATCGAGGTGAAATCGCCCTCCGCATCATTCGTGCCTGCCGCGAACTCGGCATCGAGTCCATCGCCGTTTATTCGGAAGCGGATGTGGATTCCATGCACGTTCAACTCGCCGACGAGGCGGTCTGCATCGGACCCGCACCTAGCAAAAAATCCTATCTGATGCCGGACCGCATCATCGCGGCGGCGGAGATCACCGGTGCCGAGGCGATTCATCCCGGATACGGGTTTCTCTCGGAAAATGCCCGCTTTGCCCAGATCTGCGCCGCCTCCGGCTTCACCTTCATCGGCCCGTCTGCGGAAATCATCGCCATGATGGGCGATAAGGCCACCGCCCGCGCCACCGCCATCGCCAATGGCGTGCCGGTCACCCCCGGCTCCGCCATCATGCCCAATCCGGAAACCGCCCTGGCCGAGGCCCGCAAAATCGGTTTTCCAGTCATGATCAAGGCGACTGCCGGGGGTGGCGGCCGCGGCATGCGCCCGTGTTTCCATGAGGCGGAATTCATCCACCTGTTTTACGCCGCGTCTAACGAAGCATTGGTGGCCTTTGGCAATGGCGAGTGTTATCTCGAGAAGCTCGTCATCAACCCGCATCACGTCGAATTCCAGGTCTTCGGCGATTCGCATGGCAACTTTGTCCACCTGTGGGAACGCGATTGCTCGATGCAGCGGCGCAA
The DNA here is from genome assembly GCA_044351705.1 of Luteolibacter sp. Lineage (GTDB taxonomy): Bacteria > Verrucomicrobiota > Verrucomicrobiia > Verrucomicrobiales > Akkermansiaceae > Luteolibacter. The sequence continues at coordinate 5,822 of JBILFE010000043.1, forward strand.
CCAGAAAATCATCGAGGAATGCCCCTCGCCCTTGCTCACCCCGGAGTTGCGGGCCCGCATGGGTGAGGCCTCCGTCAATCTCATCCGCGCCATCAACTATCAGAATGCCGGCACCATCGAATATCTCGTCGATGCCGCCGCCCAGAACTTTTACTTCATGGAAATGAACACCCGGATTCAGGTCGAACACCCGATCACCGAGGAAGTCATGGGCTGCGAACTCATCAAGGAACAGATCAGCGTCGCCGCCGGCGAGGCGCTCTCCCATCATGTTTACAAATCCACCCCGCGCGGCCACGCCATCGAATGCCGCATCAACGCGGAAGACCCGTATAACAACTTCGCCCCGAGTCCCGGCACCATCGAGTTGTGGTATGCCCCGGGTGGCAAAGGCGTCCGCGTCGATACTCACGTTTACTCCGGTTACACCGTGCCGCCGCATTACGACTCGATGATTGCCAAACTCATCGTCACCGGATCCACCCGTGAAATCGCCCTCGCCCGCATGAAGCGCGCACTCGGCGAATTCATGATCCGCGGCATCAAAACCACCATCCCCTTCCAACTCGAAATCATCTCCCATCCGGACTTCATTGCCGGCAACTATGACATCGGATGGGTCGCCCGCTACCTCGAAGAACGGAAGATGTAGGAGGTTATCAGTTATCAGTTATTTGTTATTAGTTAAAGATTCATGGCTGAGCCCAAACTCTACTGCATCCTGGATCTGGGATATGTGCCGGAGGCTGATGCGGATCGCGTCGCCACGACTCTGTTAGTCGGGGGTGCGGACTTGCTCCAACTCCGCGCCAAAAATTGCGATCTGGGCGTGATTGAAGCCGTGGCGCGGCGGGTGTTACCCTTGTGCCAGGCGGCCGGCGTGCCCTTTATTCTCAACGATCATCCCGCCCTTGCCGCGGCGCTTGGCTGTGATGGTGTCCATCTCGGCCAGGATGACGCCTCTCTATCCGAGGCGCGCCATCTGACAGGCAAGGGCATGCTCATCGGTCGCTCCACCCATTCACTCGCGCAGGCCCGCGCCGCACTGGCGGACGGCTTTGATTATATCGGCTTCGGTCCGCTCTTCCCCACGCCCACCAAGGCGGGGCGGCCGGCCATCGGCCTCGATGACATCGCCGCGATGGAGCGCGACGTCGGTGCCCGCATTCCCGCGTTTTGCATCGGCGGCATTCATCCCGCGAATCTCTGCGAGGTGCTGGCCGCCGGCGCGCGCCGCATCGTGATGGTGTCCGCGCTGCTGCAAGCGCCGGACATCCAAGCCGCCACCCGCAGCGTGGCTGCGGTCATGCAGGCGCGGGAACTGTGAACCTCACAGGTCCTGATCCCGGTGGAAAATGAGTTGGCACATTTGCGCGATGTTCCGGGGCTTGAATGGTAGAGCGGGACGAAGATAACCACGGATGAAGAGGATTACACGGATTACACGGATTAAGAATTATGGCTGGGATGAAGACGGGACTTGAGGGATGGATCGTGAGAAATGAACCGCAAATGGCACCCATTCGACTGATCACATAAAGCCTTTCTTCAATCCGTGGAATCCGTGTAATCCGTGGTGGTCTTAGGCCGTCATACCCCCAAGGCTGAACTGTGAACCGATCACGTCCACTCGCAGAGCGATTCAAGATGCCGGGCGGAGCCGTCGCGGAGCCAACCATCGAGTTGGGCCTGGTCCTTGAGTTGCTGGCCGCGGAGGCGCGGCACCGCAATGTAGCGGGTGTCCAAGGCGGAGTGACTGCTCATATCGACCCAGAGTTTCTCGAACTGGCAGACCGGATAGATATCTTCCTGACCGTGGCCCCAGCGCTTTTTCACCTCCTTGAGGGTGATGTAGGTGGGCATCCGCGCGGCCATTGCCCGGATCGCCTGGCTGACCATTTCGGAATCGGATAGATCGGCGCGGGTCAGTTTGAAGGTGGCGAGGAGTTGATCAATGTGAATCCAACAGGTATTGGTGTTGTAGTAGGAAAGGTTGAACTCGTCCTGCTCGTGTGGCATCGCCAGGCCTTCAACCAATCGCAGCCGCCCATCCACATTGGCGAGACCACCCCCGCGATCCTCAAGCCGGCGCGTGATGACTTCAAAGGTGAGCCCAGCACCACTGGCAATATGCATGCCTAACAATGTTGGATCCACCGTCATGCCGACCGTGTCGATGTTGTGCATGACGAGATGCTGCAGTTGCGGCCGCTCCTCCAGCAGTCTGAGCAGGGTGCCATTGCGCAGCAGGTTGGGAATCTCATACCAGTGGCCCACGGGGTGCAGGCACTGCGCCGCCAGGTTGTCAGTGTAGTCACTTGCCTCGCCATGGCTTTGCGCCCATTGCAGCAGCGCGGTACGCAGACTGTCGCGCACCTTTTGCTGTTGCACGTCGAGCATCTGTTGCGGCATTTCCTCCCACGCAAAGCGCAGGTCGCGCACTGTGGGAATGAGGCGCAAGCCGATGGATTTGCCGACGGACAGCAGCAACGGCCCCTGATAGCCGTAGTTGTCGTGCTCGGCGAGGAACCGCTCGGTTGGCGCGTGTGAAAAGTAACTGGTGGTGAAGATATGCGGCAGCGGCGTGCCAACCAGACGGTGGGTGTGGCGGCTCTTGGCCAGATGGGTTTCAATGAACGAGCGATGCCGGCCCCCCAATTTGCAGAATGGATGCAAGGCTTTGACCACTCCCGCGCCCTGGGTCCAGCGCGAGCCAGCCCCGGCGGCAAGAGTCACCACCGCCACTTCGCCGGCCATAAGCGCGTTGAGGCCGACGTCGCGCAGCGCGGACGGCAGAGCCTCCGGCACCGTGGCATCCATCAGATCGCTTTCTAACGCATCCTCGATAACCGAGTTGGCAGGCAGCCGGTTCTGCGCCAGACCAATCCGGCCGCTTTGCAAATCCGCGCGGATTTGTTCGTGGGTGTCGTTGTCGAACCCGAATTGTTCGAGCAGATCGGCGAGGAGTTTCTCGCTGCGAACCTGCGTGTGGGTGTGCGGCAGGATGGAATCAAACAGGGCTTCGACCGTGCCGCTGAGATGGGGATGGGTGCGGATGGCGGCGGCAAAGTGATTGAGTTCGATGAGATGGTGGGGTGCCAGCTCGTTGCGCGGCTTGCGCAGCAACGGCGGTATGCTCAGATTGTAATAGCCCGCCGGCATCAACGCGTCGCTGCCGGTCAGCAGCTCCGAGGCCGTGCCACATTCGTTGATGGCAAAGTCATAGACGACCGGATCCATGGCGAAGGGCAGGGCGGATTCAAGCATCCGTTTGGTCGCGGTCATGATCTCTAACAATCGCTGGCGCCCTTCCTGCATGCGTTCCGGTGCGAAAATGAAACCCATGCCGCCGCCGGCCATGCCGCCGAGCATCCAGAACCCCCAGAAATCCGCGCCGAATTCCGCGCTGATTTTTCCGATGAGGGTCTCGGTGTACAGGTTGCTGGCCCAAGGAATGATGGTTTGAATCGGTTGCCGGAAATTCTCCGTGGTGGCGGCCCCGAGCGCTTGCACATCGCCGGTCTTGAGCGCCTTGAGGATCCGCTGCAGGACGCCGTGGGTTTGCTGCCGCGCCTGCCATTCCGGCGCACACCGCAACAGGTATTTTTCAGTGACCATTTCCAAGATCGGGCCGACGTTTTGGGCCATGCCGCCGTGGACGAGGACGAGCGAATTCTGCAGTTTGCGGCGTGCCTCGAGCGGGACCGCGGTGGCATCCAACAGCCGGTGGTTGGGCATCAAGCGGCCACGGCTGACGCCAAACTCAGGATCCCCCTCTTGGGCGAGCGCGCCTTCTATCAGCTTGATGCCCGGCCAGACACCCCCGGAATCCTGCCAGCCACCGCCGGAGCCGCCGAGCCACTCACCCAGCAGGGCACGGGCCAGCACGATCCGGCGTTCATTTTCCGCGAGCGGGCCGGTGAGCGAGCGGGCTTGGCTGGTGGCGCGCATGCACGCGGCGATGAGCGCAGCTAACAAATTGGTGGAAACCGCGAGGCGCGAGCCCTTGGGGATGTTGTTGACGTTGCTAACCAATTCGAGGCCGCGGCCCGGGCCCATGACTTTCCCGAGCAGATCGGCCAGGCTTTGGCCGGAGCCTTCGATGCCGGGTGGCACGATGCCGCTGGCGATCACCGCCGCCTTGAGCAAGCCGAGGTAGTCTTTGGCGAAATCAAAAACCTCGTTGAGACTGGAAATTTCCGCCGTGCATCCCAGGTCCACGCTGGTCAGGCGCAATACCGGTTCATCAATCACGCGTAAGCTCGCCGCCACCGGCGGCCCCGGCACGCCCCCGCCACCATGCACCGCCAGATCAATGGAAACATTGAGCACCTTCGCCCCCTCGGGGTAGTCCATGCCCAGAAAAAATATATCACTCCACCCGCAATGCGTCAGGTCCATGCGCACCGGGGTGCGTTCGCGCAAAATCGGATAGGTGCCGTTCGCCGGGTCACGCACCAGCAGTTCCGGGCGAATCCGCAACGGGTGGTCGGCGGGATGGCCCATGCGGAACATCCATTGATTGCCCCGCACGCTGCGGACGCTGCGGCGGACTTGATCCGCCAAGGTCTGGAAGGCGAGTCGGTGATAGGCGCCGGCCAGGGCGCTGGAAATCGCATCGGATGGCCCCCCGGCCTGTTGGGAAATGAGGAAAGCATCGATGGCTTCTTCAAACCGGCGTTGCAGCAGGTTTTCGTAACCGTGGAAGGGAATGTGGCCGGGGCTGGCGCTTGCCGCGGCGAGCCTTGCGGGCAAATGAAACCGGTGGATGGCGTGAAGGAAAAGCAAGGCGCGCACCCGCGCGTAGAGGTTGTCACTGGCACGGCGGAAGGTGTCCAGGGCGGCCGCTTCCGCGAGCAATTCCGCAGCGCTCATTGCCGCGCAGACGCCATCGAGTGACTGGTCGCGGATGGCGGCTTGCGGCGAAGTGATGAGCGGGATCAGGCGTGACATGATGGATGGACTTCAAGCTGGGGATTGGGCGAGCAGCTCTAGAATCTGGGTAAGCACCTCATCGCGGTCCTTGCCGGCCATGGCGAGGGCGAACTGGGCGTTGAGCAATCCGTAGCGCTGGCCGATGTCATGGCGCGAGCCCTGCAGTTCATGGGCCAGGTAGCGTTCGCACTTGACCAACTCCGCCAAGGCTTGGGTGAGGTCGATCTTATCGATGGCAGCCGCAGTGGCAATTTGGCGGCCGAGGATTTCCATGATGGTCGGGGTGAGCACATGAATCCCGAAAAAACACAGGTAGCGGCCCGCACGCAAGCCCGGCACCACCAGTTTTTGTTCCGCCTCAGTGGGCGTAGGCTTTTCAATGACGGCTTCCACTTCATACAGGCGCTCGCGTCCCGGCACACGATGCCCCCCCACGCACCCATACAACGGCAAGTTGCGCTCGGGCGTGGCAAGGACCGCAGAAATCGAGCATTTCTCGACCTGCGCGGCTTCGATGAGTTGCTGGGCGCAGGATTTTTCGGTTTGGGTGATGTGGAGATGATCCCCGGTCATCAGGAGAA
>JBILFE010000044.1:0-11326 GCA_044351705.1 Luteolibacter sp.
AGGCGTTCGCCGATGCGATGCTGGAACTAACGAGGCAACCCTATGAACCGGGCCCGACCGCCAACAGCAAATTCACGCCCGAAGAGATGGAGAAGATCACCGCTGGCCGGGCCGCGCCGAAGAACTAACAGTCACTAACTTCTTTTTCCCCGCCCTCCGGTCCGGTCACCGACTCTGGCAACGGTCCTTCACCACAAAAGCGAATTTCTAGCAATCATGAAAGAAATCAAATTCAGGGATCTCGCGATAGAGAAGTGCTATCCTATTCCAGCCCTGCTGATTGCAGCGCTTGCGCCCTTTGCCCACGCAGCAGGGCAGACCGCGCTCAAGGATAAGACGCTGGTGGCGTGGGTCGCTCCCGCAAACCTGTCGCAACGAGGTGGGAGCGCGCTGACGATGGAAGATCCGCAGGGGCATTTCGATGGCATCGCTTTCAGCGAACTTGCTGCCGGCAAATGGATGGCGGGAAGCGACTTCTACTCCCGCACGCAAAAGGATCAGGCCTCGTTTCCAGCCGAAACTGCGGATTCGAAGACCTTTGTTCAGATCGCGATGGTTTACAAAGGCACGCAGGTCACCGTCTATCGAAACGGTGTTCCGTATTCGCAGCACACGATGACTGGCTCGCCGCAGGCTTTCGGGCTTCGAAGCAGGGTCGTCATCGGCAAGCGCCACAGCGCTCAACGCGGCGCGGAACATTTCGGCGGCGCGATTGACGATGCGCGCATTTATGATCAGGCGCTCACCGTCGGGCAAATCGGAGCGCTGAAACCCAACGCCGCCTCGGAGATCAAGCCGTGGGCGTGGTGGACGTTTGACGACAAGGATGCGAACGACCGCGCCGGACGATTCGAGATCACAGAGATCACGGGCGGTGCCAAGGTGGAGGACGGCAAGCTGGTGCTGGACGGAGTCAGCGGAGAATTCCTTGCCAAGACCGACAAGGCACCGGGGCCGCAAGCATTTGAAACGCCCGCGTGGCCGGAAACTCCGCCGGCAAACTGGATGACCTTTCATCTCGCGCACCCCGGCCCCGGCAACGCGATGCCGGGCGACCCGAATTGCGCCTTCTATTGGAAAGGTCGCTATCACCTTCATTCCATTTACAGGAATGATGACGGGTTCGTGTTTGCCCATGTTTCCAGCGACGACATGGTGCATTGGAAATGGCACCCCACCACCCTGACGCCGTGGATGACAGGTCACGGGATGTTCAGTGGCACCGGCTTTTTCACGAAGGACGGAAAGCCGGCGATCATCTATCACGGCCAGGGATCGGGACGGAACCAGATCGCCGTAGCCGGGGATGATCAGTTAGAGAAGTGGAGCAAGCCGTGGAAACTGGAGCCGAAGATCAGGCCCGGGCAGGACGGCAGCAAGATCGCGAACTGGGATCCGGACGCGTGGCTCGACGGCGATACTTACTATGCGCTTTCCGGCGGCAACCCGGGCAGCGGGAAGCCACCCACACTATTCAAGTCGCCAGATTTGAAAAGCTGGGATTACCTCGGCCTCTTTCTCGCCCACGACATGCCGGACGTGCAAAAGACCGAAGACATTTCGTGCCCGAACTTCTTCAAAATCGGCAACAAGCACATGTTGCTCTGTATCAGCCACAATCTCGGCTGCCGCTATTATCTTGGCGCATGGAAGGACGAAAAGTTCACACCCGAGTTTCACGCGCGCATGACCTGGAACGGCAACAATTTTTTCGCGCCGGAATCCGTGCTGACCAAAGACGGCCGCCGTGTGATGTGGGCCTGGCTGCTCAATCTGCCGATTGCCCCGACGGGCGTGCAGTCGCTCCCGCGCGAATTGAGCCTGCCGGATGATGGCGTGCTGCAGATCATGCCTCTACGCGAACTGGAGTCGTTGCGGCACGATGAAAAGAGCGAAACGAACCTTGCCGTAAAAGCCGGTTCACCAACCAACTTGAAGGGCATCGCCGGAGATGCCCTTGAACTCAAACTCTCCATCGAGCCTGGCATGGCCAAGGAGTTCGGGCTGGATGTCCTGTGCGATGCCAATGGTCAGAACGGCCTGCGAATCGCCTACGTGGCTGAAAGCAAGACATTGAGGGTTGGAAATGTTCATTCCCCGTTTGTGCTCCAGAAAGGCGAATGCCTCAACTTGCGGGTGTATCTTGACAAGAACCTCGTCGAAGTTTTCGCGAATGACCGGCAGGCGGCACTCGCCGCGCAGAATTATGCCGCCGGGAATACAGCAATCCAGCTTTTCAGCAAGGGCGGGGATGTCGTGGTAAAAGAAGTCAAAAGTTGGAAAATGAAATCCATCTGGCATCCTGACACAAAATGAACCACATCCGCCACGCTCTCCCCGGTCACTGCCATCCGCCATTCAACAAGCACGCACACAACATTCGATATCAGATAGAATCCGGCTTCTCCGGCATCATCTCACCAGGCACGCCAAACCATAACCCGTTGGCGGATAGAATCACCAGGTTCCAATTGGAAGAAAAGATTTCCAACATCCAACATTCAACATTCAACATCCAAGGATCAAGTAAAGAGATAGACATGACACTGCATTGTCACTTCTTCCATCCAGAAACCAACGCGCGGCTGATTCACGAACTCGTCTGAAACGTTAAACCTAAACGGGAAAATGGGGAACGGGATTCCGGTTCTGTTTAACCACTGATTGAACTGATTTTTCACTGATTACCACTGAGAACACTGATCATTAATTGATATATATTTCAGTGGTTTCAGTGGTCCTCAGTGCTTCAGTGGTATAAATCGTCATCCACAATCCCCAAAAAAACCTTAGCTTGACCGCACCTTTGGGGAATTTAACTTGCTCGCCATTGCGAAGCTGGGTGGCGGAGCATGGCGGGGTTTTTGTTAGAGAGTCTTGAAACGGGTGAAGCCGGCCTGTTTGGCGGTGTTGAATGCGCCGAAGGGCGCGCGCTCGGGGCGGTTGAGCATCTGGTTGGCCTCGGCGTCGTCGAAGTGCTCGGTGGCCGGGTCCCATTTGAGCGGGCGGGCGAGTTTCATGCCGATGGACGACATCAGACAGACACTGCATGTGCGATGGGCGGCTTCGCCGGTGGTCACCGCCTCCTTGCGCTCGCGCATCGCCTCCAACCAATCGAGGTGGTGGTCCCACTTCGGGCTCTTGTGGAGTTGGATCTTGTGTTCCGTTAGATCGGCTTTATCCAGCGCGGGATCGCTGCTGTTGAACGCCTTGCTGGCCTTTTGGCCGGCGGTCGGATCACTGGCGGTGGCCGCCGCGCCGCCGCGGCTCACCCAAATCCAACCGTTTTCGCCCTCGAAAAGAATCCCGTTAGGGAGTTCATCGGAGATGGTCATTTCCACGCCATTGGCATAATGCAGCACGACGTGGTATTTCCCGTGCACGTTCCAGAAGCTGGATTTATCCGGGAAGCTGGCCTTGGCGTCGACGGCGATGGGTCCGGTGTGTTCGGTACCCATCGCCCAGTGGGCGATATCGATGTGATGGGATCCCCAGCCGGTGATCATGCCGGCGCCGAATTGTTCCAGGCGCAACCACCCCGGGCGGCCGAACCCCTGCTGCGGATGACAGCGGTCCTGAGTGTAATACGCCTGCGGGGTGGCGCCGAGCCATGAGTTGTAGTCAAAGGTCGCGGGCACCGGCATCTCCTTGGGATTGCCGCCGGCGGGGTCGATGGGCAGGCCGATCTTGATTGAGCGGATGTTGCCGATGGCACCGTTGCGGACGAGTTGGCAGGCGCGCACGAACTGAGCGCCGGAGCGCTGCTGGGAGCCGATTTGAAACACGGATTGCTGCGCCTTGAGCACATCACTGACCAAGCGGCCCTCACCGATGGTTAGACTCAAGGGCTTTTGCACATAGACATCCTTGCCCGCCAATGCCGCTTCCACCACCAACTGTGCGTGCCAGTGATCCGGGGTGCTGATCATCACCGCGTCCACCTCCTTGTTAGCCAGAATTTCCCGGTAATCCTGGTGCGCCTTGACGGTCACCGCTTGCTTGAGGGACTTGGCATAACTTTCCTCCACGCGCGCCTTGGCCAGGCCCGCACGCTTCGAATCAAAGTCGGCCACCGCGATGATGCGTGCCACGGACGGATGCCTGAGCACGCCGGGCATGTCCATTTCAAAGCCGATGCGGCCGCAGCCGATCTGGGCGATTTGGATGAGCTTGCCGGGAGCCGCCGCGCCTAACACGCGCGCCGGAATGAAGGTCGGAAATCCAATGGCCGCAGCCGCGCCGCCAGTGAGCTTGATGAAATTCCGGCGGTTGGTCGATGGGGCAGTTTGCATGGGAATAGGGCTGAGCTGATCATCAGTAACGGGCACACCTGCGCCGATCTTGCACGGGATAGCCGAAATTTCAGTTCAGCGGGGGCCCATCGATTTCCGGCCACACGATCTCGCCGCGGGTCTGTTCGGCGACGCGGGTGTAGGCCCCGAATTGGTTGCCATTGCAATCCAGCCACAGGGTGATGCGCCGGTACTCGTCCGGGGTGAGGGTCACGCCATAATGCGACTTGTCCAGATACTTGAGCAAAGGTGAGGCCATGGCTCCAAACTTGCCGGGCACGCTGCGCGACCCGCTGGCAACCACATCGCCGTTGGCATAGCCTTTGGTCGCGAACGGATAATGGAACACATATTTCCCAAGGCTGTCGAAACTCATGTCCGGCCCCTTGCCTTCCTTGATGTGGCAGGCGGCACATTGTTGCTGCAGGGCGGGTTTGGCGAGCCGGTGCCAGTTGAACGGCACCGCCCCGTCGGCAACCTCAAGCGTGATCTCCGATGGCGCGCGGCGGAACGCAGTCGGCACCCGCGTGGAAGCTTGCGGAGTGGCAACCCCGGACTCGTGACAACCCACACAACTGAGTTTCTCGCCCGCATGGACGTAGGTGCCGGAGCGCATCGACCTAACAGCCAAGCCGCGCTTATCCAACAGTTGGAAGTATAGCTCCTTGGCGACCGGGGCCTGGAAGTGCGCGCTGCCGTCGGCTTCCACTGGCACAATCCCTAACGGCATCCTGACCAAGCTCTCGCTGGCATAGCCGATCATCGGCTGGTTCATCACCGGTTGGAGTTGGGGGATGATCTGGATGACTCGCAGCCATTGGATCACGGTGCCCTCCGGCATCTTCATATCGCCTTCATAAACATTCATCACGCTGATGGTGGCGGCCGGCGCGCCTGCCACCGCCCGCTCACCCTGATAGGTTGCCGTCGGAATCACCGGCGGCCGGGTGCGCGGCTTGAACGGAACCGGGTTCACCACCTTGTCCGCAGGGCCGGGAAGCAACGACTTCGGGCACACCAACTCATGGTTGCCGAACCTGTCTAACAAAATCAAGTCCTGGCGGAAATTGGCCAGATAATAGTCCTCGCTCAGTGGCCAGGCGGTGCCATAGTCGCCCGCCGCATCGGGCCAAGAGCTGCGGTTGACGGTGATGCCCTTGACCTGGCTCATCGCGCCGTCATCCGGAATTTTCGTGTCGATCATGACCAATTCGCCAAACGAGTGGGTGTGATGGCCTGCGGCGGTCGCCAGGTATTTGCTGGAGCCGGGGATGGCCCGGATGTTCCACTCGCCGTTGGGCCTGGCCTTGCGGCCATCCCGTTTGTCCTTGTCTTCAAATGACCATGGCCGCGGGTAATTGCCATGAGGTGAACGCGGGTCGCGACCGTCCGGATAACAGGTCCAGAGGTGGTGGGCGATGCAATCATCGCGGTCCACATAGTCCCAACGGGTGTAGACAATTTTGCCATCATTATCGACGCTGGGGTTCCATTCGTTGGTTTCATGATAACTGATGGGAATGACATCGGAGCCATCGGCGTTCATCGAGTACAACGTGAAAGTCATCAGCGGGCGGGCGGCGCTGCAGCGCAGATAGCCGCCGCGGCGCTCGGACACAAAGGCGATCCGTCCGCCCGGCAGCCAACATGGGTCGAAGTCATTGAAGCTGCTGTTCATGAGCGCGGGCCCGCCGAAGTTGATAGGACCGTCCGTCAGTTGGGTTAGATTCGCGCCGTCGGCATCCACCGTGAATATGTGATAGACCTTGTCGCGGATGTTGTTCCAGGCAAAGGCGATGCGCTTGCCGTCAAATGACAGATCCTGGCGTAGAAACGCCCCGCCCTGCAGGCGCGCCCCTTTGAGCGGGCCGTTGCCCACCACCGAGTTTTGCAGCACATCGGTCACCTGCGGCAGCTCCTTGAAATTACCGATCACATAAAGTCCACCTCCCGCTCTGGCATTCCATCCCGCATAAGGGTCAACCATGTGGTAGTCACCGCCGGGCTTGATGTAGCCCATGCAGAGAATGCTGGCGAAGTCCAACGCCGGATTGGAAAACGCCAACCGGCGGGTTGCACGCCGGAGGTCCAGATACAGCGCCCGCAGCCGTGCCTCATCGGGTGCCTTGCGGATTTCATCGGCTTGGGAGGCGATTTCAGCCAATTGCCTAACAAACGAGTCCGGATCCTTCAGACTTGGCGCCCCGGTTTTGCGGAGGTTCGCCAACAGCGCGTTGGACCGGCGCAGTTGGACAGCCACGGGATCACGGTCGGTGGTCAGCAGCAGTGCCTGCTCGTCCAAGACATACGGGTTGCGGCCCGGCTCACAGCGCGGCCCGCTGCGCAAGCCCTGCTCGGTCCGCGCGTATTCCTGATCCCAAAAACCGCGGAGCGTCTGCTCCCATGCGAGGGCATCCGCCGCGACGACCGGCAGGCAGGAGATCAATACGACAGCGAGAGCGGCGGGACGGAGGGGAATAGGCATGACAACGAGTGGTATGACGCGTCCGGTAACGGCAGGCGCAGCGCCAATCTTGCACCCGGCAGGCATTTCAGACCGCGCTCGTGCCCGGCTCATGCACATTCCATCACCCAAGACCCGTTCTAACGAATGCACCTACGGACTTCCGCGCGCTGCGTAGGCCATGCGCGTCAAGTTAACGGGATTTTATGATTTTGCGTGACGATTTTTACCACTGAATGCACTGAGGACCACTGATGCCACTGAAATAATCATAAAATTCTTCTCAGTGGTATCAGTGGCAATCAGTGTTTCTGTGGTTTTTTGGCACGATTTTACCAGAACCCGGTGGGTTTTTATAACTACCCTCTTAACTTGACGCGCATGTGCGTAGGCGCGCGGGGAGCGGCGCGGGGAGCGGCGCCCGGCGGCCCACGGCCGCTCCATCACGGAACTTGCCAAGAAACAATAATCCGCTTATCATCGCGCGCTAGCCAGTTCCGGGAAAATTGACATGCCACTGGATATATTCCCCGTCCTGGCAAAAAAACACCCGCCTCTCGATTTTTTATGCACCGGCAGTTAATACGGCACAATCTAGCAAATTTATCCCGCCCGCTGAGACCCATGGTTTGGGCGCTGCTGATGGCCGCCGGCGCGGGGGTGGCACCCGCGGAGGATTTCAACTGGGGCCCCACACTCAACATCTCCTCGTTGGGATACACGCTTGTCGGGCTCAATTTCACGACCCCGGCCAAGGATCAAGGATATGCGGGTGTGTGTTGGGATTTTGCCGCCACCGGCACGCTGGAGGCCAGATACATGCTCACCCGCAACGACACGAGCTACAGCGTCAACCTTTCCGAGCAGCAGGTCCCCATGGCCATCGACAACTACGGCGGCGGCAATGCATTCAATGCCTTGGATTATCAAGTTGCTTCCGGCCTCGTGCTGGAATCAGAATTACCCTATCACGGCGGCAGCTTCCCCTCCCCTGCGAGTGAATGGCCGTTGCAGACGGGTTGGGAAAGCCGCGCGGTCAAGGCCACCACGCGCGTGAGGGCGAGCAGCAACACCGACGCCATTAAAACCGCGCTCAAATCCAATGGCCCCATGACCGTCGGGGTCTCCGCCAGTGACAATTTTTACTGGCCGGGTGGAGCCGTCCCCGGCAATACCGGCAACACCGACCATGAAATCCTGCTCGTCGGTTACCATGACGCCACCACTGCCGACGCCAGCGGCATCCGCACCCTCGGCGGCTATTGGATCATCAAGAACAGTTGGGGCACCGGCTGGGGCAGCTATGGCGGCTACGGTTTTGTGCCCTACACATACATCGAGGGCCGCAACGACATCTACGGACTCACCGGTCCGGCTTACGCCACCGGTGCCTTTGTCACAGCCACCTGGAATGGCGGCAGCGGCACCTGGGCCGCCGGCACGCAATCCTGGTCAACCACCAGCGGAACCACCCCCGCTGCCTACGCCTGGAAGAACGAGGAAACGCAGGCGGTTTTCAACGCCGGGGCAACCGGCACTGCGGTGAGCATCAGCGGCACGGCCATTGCCCACGGCCTGACCATCAACCCGGGCGCGGTTGGCTACTCGTTCTCCGGCGGCGCCTTGACGGTGACCGGCGGTGGTATTGTTGCCAATGAGTCGCTCGTGATCAACTGCCCGGTATCCATCGGCGCGCCGCAAACCTGGACCACCGCCACCGGCAAAACCCTGACCATCAACAACGACGTCCACACCCTCATCAGCACCCTGACCGTGGATGGCGCGGGCAATACCTATATCGGCGGGGCCATCGACGGCGGAGGAACCCTCAACAGCCTCGGCGCAGCCGCCGGAGACCTCGTCAAAAATGGCACTGGCACACTCACCCTCGCCGGATCCAGCAGTTATGCCAGCACCATCAGCCTGAACGCCGGCTCACTCGTCCTGAGTCCGGCCGCCGGGCTCACCGCCACCTATTCCGGCCTGGTCAGCGGCGCCGGCAACCTAACAATAAGCGGGGCCGGCACCGCCGTCCTCAGCGGCACCAACACCTACACCGGCATCACCACGCTCAAAAGCGGCGTGCTAAGCTTGGGCAGAGCCAGCGGCATCGGCTCGGCGGCCAGCAGTGCAGGCAACCTGATCTTCGATGGCGGCGTGCTGCGCTACACCGGTGCGGCCGCCATCATCAACCGTCTGTTCACCCTCAACGCCGGCGGCGGCGTCATCGATTCCTCCGGCACCGGCGCGATCCTCTGGAACAACACCGGCACCCTGCTTGGCACCGGCGGGATCCTGACTCTATCCGGAACCAACACCGGCTCCAACACCCTCTCCGCGCGCCTCACTGGCGCCAGCTCCGTGGTCAAGACCGGCGCCGGCACCTGGATACTAGCCGCCACTAACAGTTACACCGGCGGCACCACCGTCACCGGCGGCATGCTCCAGCTCGGCGTCGCCAACGCCCTGCCCGCCGCCACCACCGTGAGCCTGTCTAACAGCGCCACGGCGGTGCTCAATTTGAATGGCAACAGCCAGAGCATCACCGCCCTCTGCGGCGGCGGCTCCGTGATGCTGGGCAGCGGCACCTTGAGCATTGGCAATGCCTGCCAGACATCCTACTCGGGCACCATCTTAGGAACCGGCGGCCTAACCAAACTCACCGCGGGCTACCAGTTGCTTTCCGGCAGCAACCTCTACGGCGGCGCGACCCTCGTTAGTGGCGGCGTGCTCGCGCTCGCGGGCGGCAGCGCCCTGCCTGCCACCACCGCCCTAACCGTCAACGGCAGCGGCAGCCTGAATCTGGCCGACGGCACGGCGCGCGCCACCGCGGTGGCCGGCTTGACCTTGGCCGGCACCGCCACCCTGACGCTCGATTGGAACGGCGGCAGCGTGGACCAACTCACCACCGCCGCTGCCGCCACCGCCAGCGGCAAAATCGGCATTGCCCTGAATCCGTCCAACTCGCCCACCGGCAGCAATTTGTCCCTGGTCCACGCCGCCGGCGGGCTGGGCGGCGTGACCTGTTATCTGGCTAACAACACAGACTACACCGCGGCATTGACCCTCGGCGGAACCGACATCCTGGTTGGTGCCTACGCCAGCCGGCCGGGCCTGACCAACGCCTACTGGTATGGCGGGCAGGTCCCCGGTGCATTGAACGCCATGGCACTGTCCAAGCCCGACGGCACCCTCAGCAACTGGTCAACCACCGCGGACAGCTACAGCGCCACAGCGCTGATTCCGGGCCCGGCCACCAACGTGGTCATCACCGGCACCCCGCTGCAGAACAGCCTGGCGGCAGGCGCCAGCATGAGCGTCAACAGCCTGACCTTCAATGGCACCACGCCGGTCACCGTCGCCAGTGACGGCTATGAGATCACGCTGGGGTCCACGGCCGGCGGCACCGCCAGCGCGCTCAACATCTATCAGAACACCACGCTCAATGCGCGGATCAACCTGGGCGGTGCCAATGTTTTCACGGTTGCCAACGGCCTGACGCTCAAACTTGGCGGCTCGCTCGGCGGGGCCGGATCCCTCACCCTGGCGGGAGCCGGAACCACCACCCCCTCCGACACCAACAGCTACACCGGCAGCACCACGCTGAGTGGCGGCGTGCTCAGCGTGAATTACCTGACCCTCGGCGGCAAGGCCAGCAGCATTGGCCAGTCGGGCAGCGACGCGGGCAACCTGATCTTCAACGGCGGCGGGCTGCGTTACAACGGCTCGACGGGCATTACCAACCGGCTATTCACCCTCAACGCCGGCGGCGGCACCCTGGATGCCTCCGGCGCGGGCTCGATTAACTGGAACAACACCGGAACACTCGCCGGCCCCGGCGGGGTTCTGACCCTGACCGGATCGAACCCATCTAACAATACACTCGCGGCAGCCATCAGCGGCGGCAGTTCGGTCATCAAGGCAGGTGTGGGCACCTGGGTGCTATCCGGCGGCAACACCTACAGCGGCAGCACCAGCATCCATAACGGCAAGCTCTATATCAACGGCACCATCACCGGTGCGCTCATCAGCGTTGCCACAGGAGCCACCCTGGGTGGCACCGGCAGCGCAAGCCCGGCGGTGGCCACGCTTGATAGTGGCGGCATCATTGAACCCGGTTATGGCGGAACGGGCAGCCTGGGCCTGGGTGGCCTGAGCTTCGCCGGCAACGCCACCATCAATGTCAACGCCATCACCAACTACGACAGCACCCCCGCCCTCAATCTGACAAACTCCGGCGGCTTGAACGTCGGCGGCAATACCGGAGCCATCACCATCATGCTGGCAGGCAATGCCCCCACCGCGGTTGGCACGGCCCACCTTATCAAGTATTCCGGGGCGCTCCAGGGATCCGCGGGCATCGGTGCCTTCACCCTCAACACCTCCAACGTGGCCAACGCCCCGCGCTTTCCGATGTTCACGCTGAGCAACGCCACCGCGGGCTATGTGGACGTAAACTATTTCCTGGATTATCCGGTTTGGAGCGGGGCCGCTGACGGCAAGTGGATCACCTCGCCGACGGTCACGGCGGTCGCCACCACCAACTGGAATTTGATGACTCAGCCATTGA
>JBILFE010000587.1:0-3130 GCA_044351705.1 Luteolibacter sp.
GAAGCCGCCGCCGCGGAGAAACAACGTCAGGGGAAATTGAGCCGTGGCGCGTTGTTGCGCTGCCGGGTGCGGTATTTCTCCGACGGCTTGGTGCTGGGCACGAAATCCTATGTGGACGGGGTGTTTGTGGCCTATCGCGGGCATTTCGGGCCGAAGCGGACCAGCGGCGCGCGGGCGCTGCGCGAAGACGCCCAAGGCGGCCTGTTCACGGCACGTCAGTTGGCAGTGAGAACGGTGGGGTAGGGTTCTGAAAACCAAGGCTTTGTGCGGCACATCCAGCGTCTAGCAAAGCAGCAGTGGATTGATCACCGGACTAACATGACATAATCCGCACCGATGTTGAGCTGAAACTGGAAAAGCTTTGCAGTTCCTATAGTAGAGGCTGATTCAGCCAATCACCCTATGAGCGCAGAGAGCCGCGCCAGTCGCGCATTGACAATAACCGCCAAACCACGACACTGCGTTGAGTGAAAATCATCCGCCTGCTGCCGCCCGCCGTGACACTGGTTTTTGTAACAACCGGGCTGGTCGTGCTGTGCCTGGCCATTGCCACCACCGACAGGCAAAACCGGATGTTGCGCGAGCACATCGCTGCGGCCCGCAGTGTCAACCCGCCCGCCAACCCCGCCCACGCCCGATCCGCTCAATCTGATAGACTGGCCAAAATCAAGGGTCCGCTGGATTGGGCAGCCATTGCCGGTCACTTGGCCGAGATGCAAAAAAGCGGCGGCATCGGTGACATCCGCGAGATCACCCGCTTGCAACAGCGCCTGCAACTCATGACCCAGGAGCAAATCATCGCCGCGCTGGATGAAATCGCCACCCTCACCCTGTCGGCCAATGCACGGGCGCTGCTCGAACAAGTGCTTGCCGGCCCGCTCATTCAGAAAAACCCGGAACTGGCGCTGACCCGCTTCCTGGATCATCTCCAAGATGAGCATGCCCCGCTGGCGCTGCAACTAACCGGTGCCTGGCGGGATTGGGCACAACAGGACCCGGACAAGGCCGCAGCCTGGTTAGACCGGCAACTCGCCGCCGGCAAATTCGAGAGCAAGGCGCTGGACGGCAGAAACCCGTTCCGGATGCAGTTTGAAAGAACCCTCATTGGCGCCTTGCTCGGCTCCGCGCCGGCCACCGCCGCCCGCCGCCTGGCCCTCATGCCGGAAGACCAATGCGGCGATGTCATCGGCAATCTCGCCCCCAGCTCGCTAAAACCGGAAAATTTGCCGGCCTTTGCCAGACTCGTCCGCAAGCAGGTCCCCGCCAACGATCAAGCCCGCACCTTCGCCCTCCAGACCGCCCAATGCGTCGTCCAGGGCGGCTATCCGCTCGTGTCGGATTATCTAACACGCATCAAAGCCACCCCCGCCGAGCGGCTTGCTTGCGTCGAACAAGCGGTGGCCTCCACCATCCTTCCCACTGACAAGAAGCTCACCCGCGAAGATCTCGATGCCATGCGCGAGTGGGTCAACACCCAAGTGCCTGACCTAACCGATGCCATCACCGGCAAAGCCCTGTGCGCGGCAGCCCTGATGGGTGACCGCAAGCTGACGTTCGCGGAGGCCGCCGATCTCGCCGTCCAATACAGCCAGGCCGCCGCCAACGACAATGTCCTGCTCGCCTTGATGGAAAACTGGGGGGCCCGGGCCAGCAAAGAACAAGCCCGCAGTCT
Source organism: Luteolibacter sp. (assembly GCA_044351705.1). Lineage (GTDB taxonomy): Bacteria > Verrucomicrobiota > Verrucomicrobiia > Verrucomicrobiales > Akkermansiaceae > Luteolibacter. The sequence continues at coordinate 1,673 of JBILFE010000587.1, forward strand.
AGCCGACAAGATTGCCGATGAAACCCGCCGCGCTGCCATTCTCAAACGTCTGGAATAAGCCTCCCGCCGCACCATGAAATTCCCCATCGCCATCTCCGCCCTGATCCTCGCCACCGGCGCCGGCCTCGGTTGGTTCGAGTACCAGCGGCTTGCCGCCGTTCGCATGATTCATCGCGATCTCGTCGCGGAGGCCGCCGCAGTGGGCATCGCCATTGATCCTGGCAAACCCGGCAATGCCATTCTGCTAGCCAACCATGAGCGCGACACCCGCGACCTCGGCCCAAAGCTCACAGCCGCCGAGTTCATCGCCTTTGCCTTGGAATTGGAAGCATTTGAGGCAAGCAACGGCGGCCAGCCCGATGAGGCGGTGCATCTGCGCATTCTCGACATCATGGACCGCATGAGGCTGCTCAATGCCGCCCAGTTGAAATCCCTCATCACCGAAATCAGCACCAACAAGGATATCAAGGAGAAAACCCGCCAGGACCTCCTCGACTTCTCCATCATGTCCGTCGCCAATGACCAACCGCAGACCGCGCTCGCGCTTTTTTCCGAGTTCTCAAAGCTCTTCACCGATGCGCGGGTGGCTGGCAAAATCCTCGCCGCCTCGCTCGCCCGCCTCGCCAAAAACGATCCCCTCGCCGCGCTCGAATGGGTCCGCGCCAACTCCGAGCATTATACCGCTCTCATCACCGAGGACACCAAACGCGGCATGATCCTCGGTGCCGCCGTCCAGTATCCCAAGCTCGCCTTCAAACTCGCCGACGCACTCGATTTCAAGGATGCGAGTGTCGCCATCCAAGGCATTGTGAGTGCCGCCAAATCCCCCGAAGAAAGGACCGCAACTCTCACCGCGCTGCGCCAGTTCCTCACCACCATCACCGATGACACCGCCCGCAACGCCGCCTCTAACATCGGCGTCCGGGTCCTCATCCAAGGCATCTTGCAGGATGGCTTCGACGCCACCAACAAATGGCTCACCGCCGCCAATCTCACCCAGTCCGAACTCGAGACCTTCGCCGATGGCGTCAGCGCGTTCACCAAATCCAACGATACCGGCCAGTGGATCGAGTGGCTCGACGCCGCACTCCCCTCTGACAAGGCCGATGAGAAAGTCCGCAACTGCGTGAGCAACTGGACGCTAACCGACTATCAGGCAGCCGGCAAGTGGCTCGCCACCCTGCCCGACGGCCCAACCAAAAACAGCTCCGTCCGCGCCTACGCCGAAACCGTTTCGCGTTACGAGCCGGATAGCGCCGCCCAATGGGCGATGACCCTTCCCGCCGGCAATGACCGTGACGCGACGCTCAAAACCGTCTATCAGAATTGGCAGGTCAGGGATCCGGCCGCGGCCGCCGCCTTCGCCACTCAGAACGGCATCAAGTAGCACGGGGTGCCCATCATTGACAGACCAACGGCAATTCTCAACCCTCCGACAGGTGACAATTTCCCGCTTGC
>JBILFE010000588.1:0-3128 GCA_044351705.1 Luteolibacter sp.
TGACCTTGGGCGTTGCCCAAGGCTGGTATAGAATGGGCCGTTGGCCCGGAAACCGAAAACCGCGAAAATGTGCCAAAGCATTTTCCACCGAGCTCAGGAACTGTGAGGTTGCATCTCCAAGCTCGCTCACCTTATAGGTGAATGGTCTATTTGGCAAAGTTACCCTGATTCTTTCTGTGAACCGAAGCGAAGCGTAGATAGCCTGACACGAAATCTTCCAATAATCAGGCAAATCAGTGAAATCAGTGGTTCCAGCAGCCATAATCACCAAGTCCATTTTCCCCTTTAGGCTTATCCCTGCTGGTCGATGGTTTTCTCGGTTTTGGCGTCGATGATGGCGAAGCGCTCGCGGTTGAGGGTGGGGTCCGAGCGGAAGATCAGGCGCCCGGAATGTGAGCGTTCCAGTTCGACGAGGAGTTTGGCGTCCTCGCTCTTGAAGCGGTTGAGGACATCGCTGTTGACGATGATGACGATGTCACCCAGCGAGTCGCGGTGTTTTTGGATGACGGTGTTGAGGCGGCGCTGGATTTCCACCGACATGGTCATCGGGGTTTTGACGCGCGCACGCCCCTGGCAATACGGGCACGGCTCATACAACGAATCGCGCAGCGATTCGTTGAGGCGTTGCCGCGTCATTTCCATCAGGCCGATGGGCGAAATCTGCAGCGCCTGGGTCTTGGCCTTATCCTTCTTGAGGCGGTCGCGCATCGTTTTGTAAACCGTCTGCTGGTCCTTGCGGTGACGCATGTCAATAAAGTCAACCACGACGAGTCCGCCAATGTTACGCAAGCGGAGTTGGCGGGCGACTTCCTGGGCGGCTTCCACATTGGTTTCAAGGATCATGCGATCCACGTCCTTGGAGCCGCGGTTGCGACCGGTGTTGACGTCGATGGAAATCAGCGCCTCGGTTTCATCAATGACGATGTACCCCCCGCAGGGCAGCCAAACCTGGCGGGAGAATGCTTCATCGATTTGCTTTTGGATGTTGACGCGCTCAAAGATCGGTTGGGTGGCCGAGGGCAGATAGTGGACACGGCGTTTGGCGCGGCGCGATATCTTGCCCGCTATCTCGCGGATGATCTCGGTGGTGGCAGCGTCATCGCAGATGACCTGGTCGATTTCATCAGTTAGGAAATCGCGCACCGCACGTTCGATGAGGCCGGGTTCCTGGAAGGTGCATGCCGGGGTTGGCGAGTTGACACGGCGTTCCTCGATTTGGTCCCACTGCTCGAGCAGCATGGCGAGATCCCTGACAAAATGGCGGGCGCGGGTGCCTTGCGCGACCGTGCGCATGATGATGCCCATGCCCTCCGGGACGGAGAGTTTCTGCACGATCTTGCGCAAGCGCTGGCGTTCCGCAGGATCTTCAATCTTGCGGGATATGCCGAATTGCTCGGTATAGGGCATCAGCACCAGGTAACGCCCGGCTAGCGAGATGTTGGTGGTGACCCGCGGTCCCTTGGTCCCGATGGGTCCCTTGGATACCTGAATCACAATCTCCGAACCAACCGGATAGATATCCGGTATGTCCTTGGAGCTGATCTTCTTCTGCGGTTTGCGCGAATTGCTTTCGCGCTGGATTTCCTCCAAGCCGGCGTCCAGCGCCGCGGGGATGGCATCCCAGAAGTGCAGGAACGCGTTCTTGTCCAGGCCGATATCCACAAACATGGCTTTGAGGCCCGGTTCGATGTTTTTGACGCGGCCTTTGAAGATGCCGCCGACGATGTTTTGGTCGCCCTCGCGCTCGACGGTGTATTCTTCTAGCACGCCATCTTCGAGGAGGGCGACGCGGCGTTCGAGTTTTTCGACGTTGACGATAATGCTGTTGCCCCGGGAGGGATCGGGCTTGCCGATGCCTAGGAGCCGTTTGATGCGTTGGATCATACTTGGTATTATGTTAGAGTGTTTAATGGTGTTGAGGAGGTTAGGGTTCTGGGACGGGTTGAGCGCGTGGGATGACCGTGCCATCCTCATCGACTTCAGGAGTAATAACCGGGGTGGGAATCACCGGCTCGGGAGTGGCAGGGAGTGGCGGGGTCTCGAGGGTTTCGACTTCCTCGCCGGTTTCGCCGGCGGCATCCAGCTCGTCGGCATTGAGGGCCACGAGCGGATCCTCTTTGGGAAGGAGGATTTCCTCAATGCGATCGGTGTTGCCAACGACTGCGGTTTGGGGTTTGAGTGGCAATTTGAGCCCTTCATCCTGGGCGAAAAGACCGCGCAAAATCAGGTGCGCCAATGGGCCACACACCTTGCCGCCGGAGCCACCATTTTGGACCAGCACGCAGACCGCGTATTTGGGATTGTCATAGGGACCAAAACTGATCACCCACGAATTGTTGGATTTCTTGCCATCATCGATGGTTTGGGCCGTGCCGGTTTTGGCCGCCACTTCGATGTCGGAAATTTTGACCCGCCCGGCGGTCCCGCCAGGCTTGTTGACGGCTTGCCACATGCCTTTGCGGATGAGTTCGAAGTCATCGGCCTTGATGCCGTTGCCAATGAGATCGACGACGAGTTTGGGCTTGTCCTCGATGACCCTGCGGCCATCCGCGGTAGTCGCATATTTGACAATACGAGGCTTGTAGTATTTGCCACCATTGGCGATGCAAGCGGCCATGGCACATAGTTGGAGCGGTGTGGCCATGGCATCGGCCTGGCCGATGGCGAGCATCGCGGTGATGGCCGGGGTCATCGAGGCGGAGGGATTGGCGGCGCGCCAGGCGCGGCTGCCCGGCAGGATGCCCGGGGATTCATCCGGGAGTTCGATGCCGGTGAGTTTGCCGAAGCCAACCATTTGGAAGCCTGTGATCATGGCTTTCCAGCCAATGGTATTGGCGAGTTTCATGAAGTAGGGATTGCAGGATTGCTGGATGGCGTTTGGCAGGGTCAGCGACCCGTGGCTGCCCTTGTGCAAGTTCCATATCCAGCACCCGATCTTGATTTTGCCATAGGGCACAAAGCCATCGCAGGAAAAGACCCGCTTGGCCATGCCTTCCAGAGCCCCGGATATGGCGGTGGGTGGCTTGAACGTGGAGCCCGGGGTGAAGGGCTTGATTGACCGGTTGGAAAACGGGTCCATCTTTTTGTTCTCCAGATAGCCCTGCCACCGCGTCCGGGAGATGGAGGGG
>JBILFE010000590.1:0-3120 GCA_044351705.1 Luteolibacter sp.
GCACCGCCACAATCCTTGACAGGCAGGGGGCCGGGTCGCAAATTGGGTTTCAGGAATTTGCCGATGCAGCCGAGCACACCAACCGGGTTGGTTTTCAACATTCAGAAATACTCGTTGCATGACGGGCCGGGTATTCGCAGCACCGTTTTTTTCAAGGGCTGCCCGCTCCAGTGCCTGTGGTGCCATAACCCGGAAGGCATCTCTCCCCAACGCGAAATCGTGGTGGTCGACTCCCGTTGCATCCACTGCGCGGAATGCCGCGCGGTCTGCGAATTCACGACAACACCGGCGGATGGGGGTGCCTTCCCGCCCGATACCGGCAGTTTAACGCTTCTTGATAGGAAAACAGGCGTTCCGCCTGTTAGGGAAGACAGCGCGTCCCGCCTGTCCGCCTGGAAAACAGGCGTCCCTGACAGGCGGGACGCCTGTCCTCCTGGCTGCCTGCCGATGCGGCAGGCCGAGTGCACCCTGTGCGCAAAATGCGTGGACGCCTGCCCCACCGGTGCCCGCCAGATGTTAGGTGAGCGCATGTCGGTGGCGGAGGTGATGGCGAGCGTGCTCAAGGACCGGGTGTTTTACGATGAATCGGGTGGCGGCGTCACCGTTTCCGGCGGCGAGCCCCTGAGCCAGCCGCAGTTTCTGCTGGCCTTGTTGGAGGCGTGCCGCCGTGAGGGCATCCACACCGTGTTGGATACCACCGGCTTCGGCCAAACCGAGCACTTGCTCAAGGCGGCGCGCTTGTCCGATCTCATCCTCTACGATTTGAAGGTGCTCGATGAACGACGTCACCTGCATCTCACCGGCGTTTCTAACAAATCCATCCTGGCCAACCTCAAGCGCCTGGACCGCGAGCACGCCAACATCTGGGTCCGCCTGCCGGTGGTGCCCGGCCTCAACGATGACCGCGAGAACCTGCGCCAAGTCGCGGATTTCATCGGCGGCCTGCATCACGTCACGCAGGTCAATCTGCTGCCCTTTCATCGCACCGGTATTGACAAATTCGCGCGCCTGGGACAATCCCATGTCTTGGACGACGTCCACGCCCCATCCGTGGAATTGATGGAGATGGCCGTCAAAACCTTCCATGACGCCGGATTGAACGCCCGCATAGGCGGTTAGACCAGCCACCCCTTCCCCACCCCACCCACTCACAGCCATGACCGAACGAACCACGAAATTGCGCCAGCGCAGCCTGGACACCCCGCCATCCATCACGGCCGAGCGGGCCGCCTTGCTGACCGGATTCTATCAGGCCAATGCCGGCAAGTTTTCCGTGCCGGTGCTGCGCGCCCGCTCGTTCCTGCACCTGTGCCAACAGCAGACGATCTATCTCGGCGCCGACGAGCTCATCGTCGGCGAGCGCGGCCCGGCCCCCAAGGTGGTGCCCACCTTCCCCGAGTTGACCTGCCACAGCCTCGAGGATCTTCGGATTTTGGATTCGCGGGCCAAGACCTGGTACCGGGTGGATGAGGACTGCCTGCGCACCTACGCGCAAACCGTCATCCCATATTGGAACGGCCGCTCGATGCGCGACAAGATGTTCGCCGAGTTGCCGCCGGAGTGGCACGCCGCCTACACCGCCGGCATATTCACCGAGTTCATGGAACAACGCGCGCCGGGCCACACCGTGCTCGACGACAAAATCTATGCCAAGGGCATGCTCGACTTCAAACAGGATATCGCGGCGGCCGTGGCGCGCCTGGATTTCCTCACCGACGCGCAGGCCTATCAGAAACGCGAGGCTTTAAAGTCCTTCGATATTTCGTGCGACGCGATCATGGTGTTTGCCGGCCGCCACGCCGAATTGGCCCGCCAGTTGGTAACCACGGAAACCAACGCCGAACGCCGCAACGAATTGCTAGAGATCGCCGAAGTTTGCAGCCATGTCCCGGCCCGCGCGCCGCGCAATTTCCATGAGGCGCTGCAATACTATTGGTTCTGCCATCTGGCGGTGATCACCGAGTTGAATGGTTGGGATGCTTTCAACCCGGGACATCTGGACCAACACCTGCTGCCATTTTACCAACGCGGCCTGGCCGACGGCAGCCTCACCCGCGACACGGCGCGCGAGTTGTTAGAGTGCTTCTTCATCAAGTTCAACAACCACCCGGCGCCACCCAAGGTCGGGGTGACCGCAGCGGAAAGCGGCACCTACACCGATTTCGCCAACATCAACCTCGGCGGGTTGCTGCGCGACGGCTCGGATGGCTCCAACGAGGTTTCACATATTTTGTTAGACATCGTGGACGAGATGCACCTGCTGCAACCGAGCACCAACATCCAGCTCTCGCGCAAGAATCCGGATGCCTTTCTCAAGCACACCCTGCGGGTGGTGAGCAAGGGCTACGGGTTTCCATCCATCTTCAATGCCGACACCGTGGTCGAGGAACAACTGCGCCAGGGCAAGAGCCTGGAAGACGCGCGGGCCGGCGGCTGCAGCGGCTGCGTGGAAACCGGCGCGTTTGGCAAGGAAGCCTATATACTAACCGGCTATTTCAATCTGGTCAAAGTGTTGGAGATCACGCTGCATGACGGTTACGACCCGCGCACCGGCCAACAACTCGGCCCGCACACCGGCCGGGCGGATACTTTCGCCAGTTACCGGGAGTTGTTTGCCGCGTTCCGCCGCCAGCTCCGCCACTTCATCGACATCAAGATCCGCGGCAGCCGCATCATCGAACGCATGTATGCCGACCACATGCCCGCGCCATTCCTCAGCGTGCTCATCGACGATTGCATCGCCAAGGGCCTCGACTACAACGCCGGCGGCGCCCGCTACAACAACACCTTCATCCAAATGGTCGGCCTCGGCAGCGCCACCGATTGCCTCACCGCCATCAAACAACTCTGCTTCGCCGCAACCGACACCGCGGCTAACAAATCCATGCCGCTGCGGGATCTGGTCGCCTGCCTTGACGCGGATTTTGCCGATGCGGAGATTTTACGCCAGCGCCTGCTCCACCGCATGCCCAAATATGGCAACGACGATGATGCCGCCGACGCCGAAATGTTGGATTTGTTCAACGCCTGCTTCGAGGACGTCGATGGCCGACCCGATGCGCGTGGCGGCCACTACCGGGTGCTGATGTTGCCCACCACCTGCCATGTTTATTTCGGCAG
>JBILFE010000591.1:0-3118 GCA_044351705.1 Luteolibacter sp.
TTTACCAGAACCCGGTGGGTTTTTATAACTACCCCCTTAACTTGACGCGCATGCTTGGAAAGGCGCCCACGCCATCCGCCCGGCCTCACCGCAGGCGGCTCACCCGCAACTGCTCGGCTGTTAGAAGCGCCTTGAAGCGCTGGTAGTCTTCCTCGCGGGTGGCCGACAGCAGCCGATAGGTATAACTCGGCCAATGTTGGATTTCTTCGAGCGCGTTTTGCATCCGCATGGCGATGGTTTCCTCGCTATCGGTGCCGCGCCCGACCAAACGAGCATGCAATTCATGTTCGCTGGGCGGCATCACAAACAAATCGACCCGGGCGCGCTGAATCGCCGGATCCGGGCAGGCACGCACCTGCGCCGCTCCTTGCACGTCGATGTCCATCACCACATCCGTGCCGGCTGCCAGATAGCCCATGACTTCCGCCCGCAATGTGCCGTAAAAATTTCCATGCACCCGCGCGTGTTCCAGAAATTCGCCGGCGGCCTGCCGGGCTTCAAACTCCGCGCGCGTCACAAAATGATAGTCCACGTCGGCCACCTCGCCGGGCCGCGGGTCGCGGGTGGTGCATGATATCGAATAATGCGCCGCCTTTTCATCGGCCAACCGCCGGCACAACGTGGTTTTTCCCGACCCCGACGGGCCGGAGACAACAAGCAGAATGCCAGTGCGCTCGGACATGCCCCGAGTCTGACAAAGAAACCGCCATCCGGGAATCCTTTTCTCACTTTTCCATTTTTGGGCTTGACGCACCAGCAAGCGTGAGACATCATTGTCTCACGATGAGAACAGATGAACGTCAGCGCAAAGCGGCCAAGGCCGAAGGACTGAAGATCAGGCCATAGATGTTTACGGGGCTTTACAGCGCCTCCGCCATCACCAGCACATCGGCGAACGGCAGATCGGCTAACAAGCCGAAGGCCGCGTGGCGGGACAGCCGTGCGCGGGTGCTCGCCGGGCTGCTCAGGCCGCAGAGAAACCTCGCCAACTGGCGGGGCGTCGCCAATGCGGCGTGGCCTTCATCTGCCACCGCGCGCATCGCCCGCCAGGCGTCATCCGTGGGCCGCGGGGCGGGCGCGCGCCGCACGACTTGTGCCGGCACACCGCGGCAGCGGTCACAATGGCCGCAGGGCGCAGCCAGGGTCTCGCCAAAATGGCGGGTCAGATAGGCGGTCAAGCACCCCCGCTGCCCGGCCAACCCCAGCACCTGCCCCAAGCGCTCCAGATCCGCCTGCTCGCGCCGCTCGAACACGGCAAACATATTTTCCGTTAGAGCGCGCAGGTCTGCGGGCGCGTTTTTCATCCGGTACCCCTGGCGGATACCGGAATGCTCCAGCACCACATCCCCGGCGGCTTCCAACTCACCCAGGGCCGCCACCACCTTCTCCCGCGCGACACCCAGCTCCGCCGCCACCTGCACCGGCTCAAAAACCACCCATGTGCGCCCGGCCCGGCCTGTATCTAACAACCGCCGCAGGAACCGCCGCTCCGCCGCCGCGCGCCCATGCAGGATCTCATCCACCGGGCGCCGCAACTTGGCTCGGTAGCTCGCATAAAAACTTCCCGTCGCCTCTATCAGGCGGTCGATTTCAAGATACGTTAGAACCGTCGCCACCACCGTCGGCCGGATGTCGCAGGTCACGGATAGATCGTAGGCCGACACATCGAAGGTGGTGCCAAGCCGCAGCACCCGGTCGAGCAGGTTGCCCAGCGCCCCCGGCGTGGGGGTGTCCGCATAGATGAAGTTTTCCAAGACCGTTAGATCGGTGCCGCAGGCGAGCAACTCGCACACCGCCGGGAGGCCGTCGCGTCCGGCGCGGCCAATCTCCTGGGTGTGGTTTTCCAGGCTCTTGGGCAGGTTGTAATGGATCACGCCGCGGATGTCCGCTTTGTCGATGCCCATGCCGAAGGCGATGGTGGCCACCATGATGCGGATCTCCCCGGCCATGAACGCGCGCTGGGCCGCGGAGCGGAAGTCATCCGCCAAGCCGGCATGATACGCCTGCGCCGAATGCCCGTGGCGCAGCAGCAGGGTGGCCACTTCCTCCGCCGTCTCCTGCCGCGTCACATACACCACCACCGAACCCTCCAGCGCGCGCAAGCGGTCTAACAAAACCCCCTGGCGCTCCGCTGCCGTGCATGGCGTCACCCGCAGATCCAGATTGGGGCGGTGAAAACTGAGTTGCACGTGGTCGGTGGCCGCGATGCGGAAATGGCGGCGGATTTCCTGCGCCACCCGCGGCGTCGCCGTGGCGGTGAGTGCCAGCACCCGCTGGATTTTCAGGGTGCGGCAGAATCCGGCGAGTTTGAGATATTCCGGCCGGAAGTTGTGCCCCCACTCGGAGATGCAGTGCGCCTCATCAATGGCCACCAGTTGAATCGGAATGCCTTTCAAGCGTTGGCGGAAGCTCTCGTTGGCGAGGCGTTCCGGCGCGATGTAGAGCAACTTCAACCGCCCCTGCGCCAGTTGTTCGTACACCTCGGCCTGTTCCTTCGCATCGAGGGTGGAATCCAGCCGCGCCGCCGCGATTCCCTTGGCACCGAGAGCCTCCACCTGGTCCTTCATCAACGCGATCAATGGCGAAATCACCAGCGTGACCCCATCTAACATCAGCGCCGGGAGTTGATAACAAAGCGATTTGCCGCCCCCCGTGGGAAACACCGCCAACGCCGGGCGCCCCTCCAACAAGGCCCGGATCACCGGTTCCTGCCCGTCGCGGAAACACGCGTGGCCAAAGCGCTCATGTAAGACTCGCAGCATGCCCGAGCATCCGTGCCCACCCGCACCTTGACAAGTCGGAAGCAATATCTGCCGAAATCCTTGCCCAACGCGCGATCCTCCTCTACATCCCGCCTTGTGCTCACCATTCACAAGCTTACCAAGACCCTCGGCGGACGCACCCTGTTGCGCGAGGCTGAATTGTCCATCAACTGGGGCGAACGCGTCGCCCTGGTCGGCCCCAACGGCGCCGGCAAGTCCACTTTGTTCCGCATGATCCTCGATGAAGACAGCCCCGACGAAGGCACCATCGAGCGCGACGACTACTCGATCACCGGCTACCTGCCGCAGGAATCCGGCGAGCCCAGCGATGAAACCATCATTGAAATCGCCATGGG
>JBILFE010000087.1:0-8967 GCA_044351705.1 Luteolibacter sp.
CACCCGCTCGATCCTCGATAGCTCAGGCACCATCAAGACCAGCACCGAGGTGATCGATCGAGCCGCCGACACCCTCATGGGAGTTGGCGGCGGCGTCCTCAACGGCCTCCTCGGCGGCGGCGAACCCGCGCCCACTCCCAGCCCAGCGCCCACGCCCAGCCCCGCGCCCACGCCCAGCCCCGCGCCCACGCCGCAACCCAAACCCGAGTAACCCCGCGACCACCAGCACGGCACTCGTCACCCCGCTCCGCGCCCACTCCGAAATTCCGAGCGCCGAAATTCCAAGCTTGGCAGGAACGGCAAAGGCGTGGAGCATAGGCGCAGAATGCCAGTGAGCCTGTCCAAGTTGCAAAGTGCCCTGCCTGAAGGCGGCTTGTTTGCGGGTGGCAGTTGGCGCTGGTCGCCGCAACCGCTGCGCTTGAGACGAGCCGAGGCCCGGCGCTTGATGACCCTGGGACACCCGCTGGCACAGTTTCAGCAGGCTTGCGACACGCTCTATCGCAGAAGTGCCGCCGGACAATTGCCCGCGTGGTTGGCAGAACTTTTGGATGCTGGAAAACCCGAGTGGCTGGTCCGCTTGCAGCGGGATGCGGCGACCGCCGGACAATTGCCACGGGTCATCCGGCCGGATTTGATGTTGACCGGACAGGGGTTCGCCCTGACTGAACTGGACAGCGTGCCGGGCGGCATCGGCGTGACGGCTTGGCTCGCCCGGGTCTATGCCGAGGCCGGCTTTCAAGTCCTGGGCGGCGCGGACGGGATGCTCGATGGCTTTCGCTCGCTGCTGCCTGCCGGCGGAGCCGTGCTGGTCTCCACGGAAGCCGCGGACTACCGCCCGGAAATGACCTGGCTCACCCACCAACTCGGCCCGGCATGGGAGGTCGCCTCGGCGGAAACCTATCAACCCGACGGCCGCGACTTGTACCGGTTTTTCGAGTTGTTCGATTGGAAATCCGTGCCCGCCGCAGAGCAACTCGCACAGGCAGCGGCGGCTGGACACGTTAACATCACCCCGCCTTTCAAGCCTCATCTGGAAGACAAGTTGTGGTTGGCCTTATTGTGGTCGCCCGCATTGAGGCAGATCTGGAATCAAACGATGCGAGGCGCTCATTTGCAGCGCCTGCGTGAAGTGGTGCCGTTTGGCTGGGTGCTCGACACCAGCCCGTTGCCCCCCCATGCAGCGCTGCCGCGCCTGGATGCGCATTCCTGGCAGGAAGTGGCCGCCTTCAGCCAAAAAGACCGCCAACTCGTGCTCAAAATCAGCGGCTTCCATGAAACCGCATGGGGCTCGCGCGGGGTGTTCATCGGCCACGATCTGGCGACCGCAGACTGGTCCGCCCGCTTGCTTCACGCCCTCGATCATGCCCACGACCAACCGTGGATCATGCAACAATTCCATGAGGGACGCCATATCCAACATCCGGTTTTCCGCGATGACGGCTCCGTGGCAATGATGCAGGGCCGGGTGCGACTTTGCCCGTACTTTTTCACCGATGCTGGCGGCACCACCACCTTTGGCGGATGCCTGGCCACGATCGTGCCGGTCGATAAGAAAAAAATCCACGGTATGCGCGACGGGATCCTGGTGCCGTGTGTGGTCGGCTAGGTCGCCCCTGGAAAACACAGCGGCCCGGTGTTGCCATCGGACCGCAGATCATCTAACCCATACCCCGCAAGCAATCACCCGCCCCGGACTCAGATGATGCCGGCCTTCTTGAGAGTCACATACGCCCCATTCTTGTTAATGGTCTTGAGCGCGCGGCAACTCAACTTGAGGCGGATATATTGGTCGATCTCCGGCACCCATATGCGCTTGATCTGAAGGTTCGGTGAAACCGTGCGCTTCACAACTTTGGTGACGTGACGGCCGATACCACCCTTTTTCTTGGCCAAACCAGACCGATGAATTCTGCCGCCGGAGCGGACGCGGGTGCCTCTGATGCTACAAATACGTGCCATAAATTTGGAAAAGTTTCGGGGGTGTGGGGGCGCAAAGAATGATTGTCCAAACCCACGCGTCAAGCAGAATCCTGAAAATTCGCTGAAAAGTTTTCACAGCCGCCCGCCTCGCAGGCGGTTGAGCCAGCGCTCGATATCGCGGAAAATCATTTCTTTGCGGCGGTCATACATGAGCAGATGGTAGGAATCGGGGTAATTGCGGTAGGTTTTGGACCCCCCCGGAGCGATGCGAGCGACAAACCCGCGGATGTCCGAATCGGTGTTGAAGTAGTCCTTGTCACCATGGGTACCCGCAAGTTCGCCGCACACTCGCCCATCCCTTCAATGTGTTGGCTCAAGGTGCCGAGCAGACGCAACGTGTGTTGCCGGATGTGGTACGGATTGGTCTTCGTCTGGGTCGAGTGCTTCGAGGTTTGGGTCATTTGTACGTCCTGTCCTCCAGATAGCGCATCCAGCGAGATCCGCGCCAACGGCAAGGTCTCCGCCGCCACCTCCAGCAAGCGGATCTTCCACATCGGAATGTCGTCGCGAAAACGCACCAGCGGCGACGACAACACCAACGCATCGCACGGCATGTCCGCAGCCGGCGCCTCACGCAAGGCGTGCGCGGCAATGAGGCCGCCCATGCTCTCACCAAACCATACGATTTTCGCGTCCGGATGACGCTCGCGGACGAGTTGAGTGAAGGCAAAAAGATCGCGATACCAGTCCTTGGGGTCGCCGATGTCACCCCGCCGCGCACGAATCGGGTCACTGCCCTGACCGCGCACTTCATAGGCATAAAGTCCGCTGCCCGGTTGGTGCGCGAGCAGGTGGTTGCCCAGATTGGTGTAATCAATCGAGGCCCCGCAAAATCCATGAATTCCTATCACAATCACGTCCGGCTCGGTCTGCTCGGAAATCCATCTTCGGTAACCAAAGGTTTCGCCCTTGGCACCCGCCGCAGTCGGATTGTGGAGGTGACTCACCGTGGCGTATTGTGGACCGCAACCCGCCAGCCCAACCACCAGACAACACGCCGCCAGCCAGCCCCAATGGGCGGTAAAGCCACACCTCTGCCGCATTACGCCATAACACACGTCCATTCATTCGCCTAGTTCCGACAAAAAAGCAACCCCCGGTTTCACGCGCAAATTGAGATGTCGGTCAGGCCCATTGCAAGCTATGCTGCCCCGGCGAGAATACCCCCAGCCCGTATGATTGTCCGCTTTTCACTCTACGGATTCCTCAAAAACCTGCGCTTTTTTGAGGCTTTCCTCATCCTCGCCCTGCGCGAACGCGGCCTCGACTTCTTCGATATCGGCGCACTCATCGCCGTGCGCGAAATCGCCGGTAATATCAGCCAAATCCCCTCCGGGGCGCTCGCCGATGCCATCGGCCGCCGCCGCTGCATGATTGCTAGCATGGCCGGCTATGTCGCCGCCTATCTTGTGCTCGGCTTCGCTTCTAACAACCTGGTGCTGGTCGCCGGCATGATCTTTTATGGCACTGCCGATGCCTTTCGCGACGGCACCCACAAGGCTCTCATTTACTCGTGGTTGCGCCAACAAGGCAGGGAAGATGAACGCACCAAAATCTACGGCTATACCCGCTCGTGGTCCAAGATGGGCTCGGCCATGTCGTCGCTGATCGCCGCCGCACTGGTGTTTTTCACGGGCAGTTTTGCCAGCGTCTTCCTCATCAGCGCAATCCCCGCCGCCCTCAATCTGATCAACCTCGCCTCCTACCCGGCCGCCCTCGATGCCGGCATCCCCAGCAGCGGCAGATTGCGGCAAACCTGGCAAAATGTGTTGGATAGCTTCCGGGAAAGTGTCGGCAAGGCATCGATACGCCGCTTGATAACCGACAGCGTGGCCGTCGAGGGCAGCTACACGGTGGTCAAGGACTACTTGCAGGTGGTCGTACAAGCCTTTGCGGTGGCGCTACCAGTTAAACTCGCCATGACGGGTGACGAGCGGACAGCCGTGTTGGGAGGCATCGCCTTCGCGGCAGTCCACTTTCTCTCCAGTGCGGCCGCCCGCAATGCCCACCGTTTCGAACAACGTTGCGGCGGCACGGAGGCCTCGGTGCTGCGCATCTATCAATACTGCATCGGCGCGATGGGGGTGCTGGCAGCCGCACTCATCGGGGGCCTCGGTTGGCTGGCAATAGGGGTGTTTATCGCGCTCGGCCTGCTTCAAAACCTCTGGCGTCCAATCCATATCGGACGCTTCGACCGCGACGGGCAAGAACAACGCGCCGCCACTCTGTTGAGTATTGAATCGCAGGCATCCTCGCTCGCCGCAGCCGTCTGGGCCCCGGCGATCGGGGCCATGATCGATCACCTCAGGGCCGGTGCCTCCATCGTCCCTCTCACCGCCCTGTGGCCGGTGACCCTGGTTGGCTTGCCGATGCTGGCGGTGTCCCTGTGGCGTGGCCTCACCTCCACCCGTGCGTCAGCCAAAGCGCTAAAGGAAAATCGGGTGTAGCATGCGGGGGGTCTTTGCGGGGATTTGTCTGGCAACCTAGCCAATCCCCTTGCGCAAATCCCTAACAGCCCACAATACCCCGGCCACCGCCGCGGCGTTGCCTCGCAATTTTCGTGCCCCACTCGTGCGCCGCGGCCCGAACCGCTGCTGGTATGCCCGGAACACCCCATCCACAAACTCCCGACTCCCGAGCACCACTCCATCCGTGAAATATCGTACCCGGCAGCGCAGCATCTGGTGCCGCGCCACATCCCGGTGCCGCTCGAGTCGCGCCAACTCCGCCTCCACCGCTGCCTTTTTCATGCCATTTCTAACCACTTTAACTGCCGCCTTGCCATCCTCGCCCACCGTTTCCTTCAGCTTCTCTGCTCCCTCATCCAACAACAGCATCCGGTAGTCCTTGGACACTTTGCCAGACCAGTGAGCCGCGTCCGCCTGGTACCCCTTATGCGCCATGAGCGCCCGCACCAGGCCGGCCCGCGCCTTCTTGCCATTGCCTCTGGGACCGCCGCCCATCGCCTCGCCATAGCTGCTCCAGCGGTAGTCCGCCGGGTCCATCACAATCCCGGCGCGTACCGGGTTCAGGTCGATGTAGGCTGCCAGGGTCCTGGAGGCCTCCCCATCTTCCGCCAGCACGCTCTTGAACACATCTTCCCACAGCCCGCCGCTGCGCTTGTGGTTGCGGTTGAACCACTGCGTGAAGCGTTGCATGAACCCCTTCATGAACTCGCTCAAATCGTGCATCCGGTAGCTGAAACGCGCATGGATTTCCCTGGCTGCCGATTCATTGCAATCGTGCCGATACCCCTTTAATCGCTTCGCCACCTCCGCCACGATCACGTCACTATAGATCCACCTGAGCCGCTTCAGCAATTCCGCGTCGCCCATGCCTCCATCCGGCGCCGGCGGCACCTCTATCAAGATGTGAAGATGGTTGCTCATGAAGCAATACGCCAGCACCTGGCAGCCGCTGAAGTTCTCGTACATCCGCATGAACATCCGCAGCTTTTCCTTTTCATCCTTGCCGAACGCAAAGCGACGGTCCACCACCCGGCTGAGGCAGTGGTAGATTGCCGGCTTCTCCGTTGAATCCTTCCAGGGGGCTATGAATCGCGCGCGTGGCATGACACGAGCTTACCCGGAAAATGCGCCCATGCAAGAACTAATTTATAAAAGGACTCTCCTTTTATAGGCATCTGTTTGTGTGGGAGGCGAAGCAATCAGCGGCTGGCGGCCGCATCCACTTTTGGGCTGGCTGGACCATCGCGGTTTGGTCGCATGACCACCCCGGCACGCCCATGGCTGCCTGCCATCGCGTTATGCGTGAGGTTTTGACATCAAATCTGACACAAATTGGAACATTGGGATTGACGCCGCAGGCGGGGTTCCCTTTCTTCGCCGGGTGCCATCGCCTGCGATCTTTGCCTTCTACTTCAGGTCTTTATCGGCCACAGGCATTCTGTGCCGCCCTTTAGGAGCCGCCTGCCCGGATAGTGGAATCCACCGGCCCCACACACACCCACCATCGCCTGTTCGCCCGGGTCATAGCGGCGCTTGATACAAAACTCCCACCCAGCAGTAAATCGATGAACTCGTATGACGTGATTGTGGTGGGGGTGGGTGCCGTTGGGTCGGCCACCTGTTACCATTTGGCAAAACGCGGGGTCCGTGTGCTCGGCTTGGAACAATTTGCCATCCCGCACGCCCAGGGCGGGTCGCACGGGTATTCGCGCCAAACCAAGATCGCGCCCTATATCGGCAGCCCGTATGAACCGATCATCCTGCGCGCCTATGAACTGTGGCGCGAACTGGTCGCCACTGTGAACCAGCCGGATCTCATGGTGACGACCGGATTTCTGGACGTGCACCGCAACCGGGAGTTTCCGGCCTATCAGAAAAACCTGGGGCATTTTGAAGACCTCGATGCGGCCGAGTTGGGTCGCCGGTTTCCGCAGTTCCAGTTGGCGGACCCCTACTGGGCGGCTTGGGATCCGCAGGGAGCCTTGTTGCGGCCGGAATTGGCCATCACCAGCCATGTGCGCTTGGCTCTGCAACATGGTGCCCACATCTGCGGCCACACCGAAGTGGTGGAATGGTCAACCGCCAATGGCAAAGTCTCCGTGACCACCAACCGTGGCACCTATCAGGCCGAACGGATTGTGTTCTGTGCCGGCCCCTGGACCGGTAAACTCCTGAAGCACCTCGGCATCGCCTGCACCGCCACACGCCTGAGCATCGGCTGGGTCTGGCCCCAACAGAACGCCCACCTCTACACGCCGGACCGGATGCCCTGCTGGTGCATCGACGATGAAGCAGGCATCTATTATGGCTTTCCGATGATGACGGACGTGCCGGGCTACAAGGTCGGCCTGCATTGGTATGGCGCGCCGGTCGATCCCGATTGCTTTGACCGCTCACCCAATGCGCGCGATGAAGAACTCATCCGCGTGGGATTGCGACAATTCTTCCCCGACGCCAACAGTCCATTGTTAGGCTTGCGCACCTGCCTCTACGACCACACCACTGACGATGTGCCGATCATCGACAATCACCCCGGGTTCGCGCGGGTGACATTGTGCGGGCCGTTGTGTGGTGCCGGCTTCAAATTCATCCCCGCATACGCCGAGGCAACCGCTGATCTGGTCACCACAGGTCGTACCGATCCGGCGTTTGATTTCATGCGCATCGACCGGTTGCTGGCAAACTCCGGACGCCCCTCCCCGATCTAACATATACCACAGACACCCTTATGCAAATGCACGTATTGAACGCTGACGAAGTCGCTCGTATCCACGAAGCCACCCTAGAAATTCTGGAAAACCATGGTGTATGGTTCCAGGACAGCCCAGAGGCGGAAGCCATTTTTCGCAGCCACGGCTGCCGGGTGGAAGATGGCCGGGTGTTTATCCCGCGCCAGTTGTTCGCCGAATGCCTGCGCTTGCTGCCAGACCGCAATGCCCTCGATATCTGCGTCACCAAGCTGGGTTTTTCCGATTCGTTAGGTCTGCGGCAGGGTGAGTCTCACGTCGGGCTCATCGGCAATCCCTACTACATCTACGATCACGACCAAGGCGAGCGCAGCCTCACAGAGGCCGACGCGGACGATAAGTTTCTGGTCCTCGATAATCTGCCGGGGCTGGAATACGATTGTTGCTGCACGATCAACGCCAGCCAGCGCGCGGCCAACGCCAGCTTCCCCGACTATCAGAAAAGCGAGGTCTGCCTGGATTACCTGCGGCGGCGCCTCGGCAGTTGCGCGCGCAACACCGGCAAGAAGGGCGCGATCCACTCCAACATCATGCACGGCCAGGAGGACAACCCGCGGGTGCACAGCCCGCTGACACTCAAGCCGTTGGAAAAAATGGAGGTGCTGCGCCATGCGATCCTGCATGGCCCGCAGGCCACTGAAGCGTTGCTGGCCAAGGACACGCCGCTGATCTGGTGCAACCCGATCAGCCCGCTGCAATATCATCCTGATCAGGTGGTGGAGATCATTGAGGGGCTCAAGACCCACGGCTCCAAATGTTATGTCATGTTCTCGCCGGAGGTCATGCTCGGCGGCACCGGTCCGGTGACCATGGCCGGCGCCCTGGCCCAACATAACGCCGAAGTCATGAGCGGCATCATCCTCACCCAGCTCATTGCCCCCGGCGCACGGGCGATTTACGGCTCGGTGTCCGGGGTGATGGACTTGCGCAGCGCGGATATTTCGTTAGGCAGCCTGGAATCGATCATGTTCAACGGCTGCGTCGTCCAAATGGCTGATTTCTACGGCTTGCCATCGCGCGTCCAATTCGGCAACTCCAGCGCCCGCCGCCCCGGCATCCGGGCCGCCGTCGAGACTGCCTGGGGGTTGCAAATGGGCATTATGGCCGGTGCCAACCTGGTTAATTCCGGATTGTTGGATTCAACGCTGATGCTCAGCCTTGAGCATCTGGTGCTGGTCGAGGAATTGGCCAACCAAGTGAAGAGTGCCAAGGCGGCCACCGCCATTGACGCGGAGCATCTGGCACTGGATGTGATCCGCCAGGAAGGCCGCCCGTCCACCAACTACATGGGCCACGACCACACGCTGGACAACATGAAAGAGGCGATGTATTACTCGGATTACACCGGCCGCACGGCCAAGTCTTACGAGGATTGGTATGACCTGGCGCACCAGAAGGTCCAGACCATCCTGCGCAATGGCCGCGAGCAAGCCACGGCGGATCCGAGCCTCGCCACCCGTGCGGCGGCGGTGGCGGCACGCATGCAGGAAGACGACCGCACCTGGCGGGCCGGTCAGGAGGGTTGGTGGCGCGCCTATACCCAGGATCTGGTGTGATGGCACCTATCTAACATAACGACCCGATGAACAAGATCAAGCCTTTGGTGTTTCTGCCGCCCTTCCTGTTGTGCGTGGCCTTTGTGGTGCTGCAAATGGCCGATGAAAAGTCGTTTGTGGCGGCGCTGACCAGTGCCGACAAATGGGTCACGGGCACCTTCGGTTGGCTCGTTTCGCTGCTGGCATTCGGCATGTTGGTGTTATGTGGGGTGATCT
>JBILFE010000593.1:0-3106 GCA_044351705.1 Luteolibacter sp.
GGCCGCGTTTCCTTGCCCGAACCGTTCCTTCTTGAAAAGCGCCGGTTCCCAACCGAAGCTCCGCCCATGACCGCCCGCGATGCCGCCCTCACCCTTGCCCGCCGCCTGAGCGCGGCCGGTCATGAGGCGTTGTTTGCCGGCGGTTGCGTGCGCGATAACTTGTTAGGCCGTGAGCCCAAGGATTATGACATTGCCACCTCCGCCCGGCCGGCCGAGGTGATCAAGCTGTGCCCGGGTGCCAGCGAAGTGGGCGCGCACTTCGGCGTGGTCATTGCCAAGCTGGGCGGCCATCACGTTGAAATCGCCACCTTCCGCACCGATGGCTGCTACAAGGACGGGCGCCGGCCCGAGACCGTCACTTTCTCCACGCCCGAGCAGGACGCGCAGCGCCGCGACTTCACCATCAACGGCTTGTTCGAACGTCCGGAAAGCGGCGAGGTCATCGATTATGTCGGCGGACTCGCCGACCTCCGGGCAGGGCTGCTGCGCGCCATCGGCGAGCCGCACCTGCGCTTTCGCGAGGACGCCCTGCGCCTGCTGCGCGCCGTGCGCTTCAGCACCCATCTCGGTTTTCCCATCGAGGAAAGCACCCGCGCCGCGCTGGCAGAATGCGCGGATTTGTTAGCCAGGATTGCGCCCGAGCGCATCCGTGATGAGTTTTCCAAGATTCTAACATGCCAGCGGCGGGCCTGCGGCTTGCAGTTGCTGGTGGATTCCGGCTTGATCCGCCACATCGTGCCGGAGGTGCTGGCGATGATTGGCTGTGAGCAACCGCCCGAGTGGCATCCTGAAGGCGATGTCTTCACCCACACCCGGATCATGCTCGACATGCTCGCGCCGGACGCACCGCTCGAGTTGTGCCTTGCCGTGCTGCTGCATGACATCGCCAAGCCTCCCTCCCAAACCTTTGATCACGCCGCCGCCCGCATCCGCTTCAATGGCCACGATGCCCTCGGCGCGGCCATGACCGAAACCATCCTGCGCCGTCTCCGCTATTCTAACGAGACCATCGCCGCCGTGGTGGCCATGGTCGCGCGCCACATGCAGTTCATGGCCGTGCAGAAAATGCGCACCGCCAAGGTCAAGCGCTTCATGGCGGCACCGACTTTCGGGATGGAAATGGAACTGCACCGGGTGGATTGCGCGTCGTCTAACGGATTTACCGACAACTATGAATTTCTACAGGCCAAGGCTGCGGAATTTGCCGCCGAGCCGCTGATTCCGCCGCCGCTGGTATCCGGGCGCGACCTCATTCAACTGGGGCTGAGTCCCGGCCCGGACTTCAAAACCCTGCTGGAAAACGTCCAAACCGAGCAGCTTGAAGGCCGTCTGCATGACCGCGAGGCCGCATTGGAGATGTTGCGAGAGTTGGTTGGGAACCGGCAAGGAACTCTATGAACATTGAACATTGAACATTGAATAGAAAGCAGTGAAAGTAACAGACTGAAGGACACATCTTTCTCTCTTTTGTTCGATGTTCGATGTTCAATGTTCGATGTTCAATGTTCGTATTCCTCCCCATGAGGGGTGGCGCACGCTTCCAGCGTGCCGCCTGCCGCATCCTGCGGCAGGATCTTCCTCTCGAAAAAAAATTACAGATTGGTGAAAGATTGCCTGCCGCAAACCCTTATATGGCGGACAGAATTTGAGATCGTCCCCGAATGGGGTCGATAAACCCAATTCGCTCCGCATCCATGCCCACCTCCACCACCGACCCCGTAGTTACCTCCGTAGTAACCCCCATTGTTCCGCTTGACGACAAAGCCGCCGCCGCGCTGCTGGTCGAGAGCTACCAGAAGATTTGCGCAGAGATGGGCAAGTTCATTGTCGGCCAGACCGAAGTCATCGAGCAATTGATCATCGCGGTGTTGGCCGGGGGGCATTGTTTGCTGGAAGGCGTTCCGGGCTTGGCCAAAACCGCGATGATCCGCACGCTGTCACAGACTTTGGCGATGTCGTTCCGGCGGATTCAATTCACGCCGGACCTGATGCCCAGCGACATTACCGGCACGGACATCATTCAAGAGGATCCGGAAACCGGCCGGCGATCATTTGTGTTTCAAACCGGGCCGGTGTTCACGCAGATGTTGCTGGCCGACGAAATCAACCGCACGCCGCCCAAGACCCAGGCGGCCTTGCTCGAGGCGATGCAGGAAAAGACGGTGACCGTGGGCGGCCACACCTTGCAACTCGACCAGCCGTTCTTCGTGTTAGCCACGCAAAACCCCATCGAGCAGGAAGGCACCTATCCACTGCCCGAGGCGCAACGCGACCGGTTCATCTTCCTGGTGAAAGTGGAATACCCGAGCCGCGAGGAAGAACGTCAGATTGTGGCCCGCACCACCGGCACCTTTGAGGTCAACATCCAACCGGTGCTCAGTGGCGCCCAGATCATGGAACTGCAGAAAACCGTGCGCAAGGTGCCAGTGCCCGACCACGTCACGGATTTCATTCTCGATTTGGTGCGCTTCACGCGTCCGGACGAACCGGGTGCGCCCGCCTTTGTCAAAGACCTCATCGCCTGGGGTGCCGGCCCGCGTGCCTGCCAAAACCTCGTGCTAGCCGGCAAAGTCCGCGCCGTGCTGCGCGGCCGCTTCCATGTCACCATTGATGACGTCGAAGCCTTGGCCCGCCCGATCATGCGCCACCGCATCGTGCCCACCTTCAATGCCGAGGCCGATGGCATCTCGGTGGACGAAATCATCACCCGCATCCTCAAAGTGGTGCCGCGCGGCGAGGCCAAGCGCTCGTTGTAAGTTTTTCCAATCCAGCGGTGGCATGCCGGGGGCGCTTCCTGCCTGCCCCGGTGATGCGGATCCTAACCGACCAGTAGCAAATCCATGGCTCACGTCAGCGAATTTCTCAAGCCCTCCGATCTCCAGCGCATCTCCAATCTGCAAGTGTTGGCGCGCCAGGTGGTGGAGGGTTTTACCAGCGGTCTTCATCGCTCGCCTCACAAGGGATACAGCGTGGAGTTCAAGCAACACCGGCAATACGTCCCCGGCGATGAAATCCGCCGTTTGGACTGGCGGGTGTTTGCCCGCAGTGACCGCTATTTCATCCGCGAATACGAGGAAGAAACCAACCTCCGTTCAACCCTCATTCT
>JBILFE010000592.1:0-3106 GCA_044351705.1 Luteolibacter sp.
CCGGCATCGCGGGTATGGACAGGATTTCCAGGATTCCGCCCCCGGGCAAGGTGGCGAAGCCGTGCTCGGCCTCATGCTGAAATTGCCGCATGTTGCTAAGGTGTGCCCGGTCAAAGTAGCCATCCATGTTAGGCATCCGCCACAACTCCCGGCCAAAACGGGTCAGTTCTGCCCCCGCCTCGCTTTCCCCGATGGGATAAAGGCAAATCCGCCGCTGCCCCAGAATGTCCTGATGCAAAATGCGTGCGCGCTCATGCTCCGCTCGCAGCGTGACTTGTTGCGCCCGGCTTGATGTCGCACTCATGGCCGTCACTTATAAATAGCAGGAAAAACTGTCGCTAGACACGGATCTGACTGCACGAACCATGTCGGCCAAAGCATCATAATTAGGGTTCCTCCACCACAATGCGCGGGAACACCGGCTTGGGCTTGCCAATGGCGTGGCCGTTCGGGAGCAGGCCCCAATGCAGGTCGGCCAGCTTGAGGGTTGTCAGGGCCGGCAGGTTGAGTTGCTCGGCGAGTTTGACGGCGGCATCCGGGAGGACGGGAGAGAGCAGCACGGCGGCGTGGGCGACGCTTTCGGCGAGGTGATAGAGCACGCTGGCGAGGCGGTCCTTGTTGGCCGCATCCTTGTTGAGTTCCCAGGGTTTCATGCGCTCGGCATAACCGTTGCAGTGGACGACGTGACGGCTGAGGGCTTCCAGCGCGTGCGATACGTCGCATTCATCCATGGCAGCTTGATAGGCCGCGGTGATTTCAGTTAGAGATGCTTGCAGGGCGAGATCGTCCGTTGTGGGGGGGGCGCCATGTTGGAGGATGCCGGCGGTGAAGCGCTGGCTCATGTTGAGGGCGCGGTTGCAGAGGTTGCCGAGTTCGTTGGCGAGCTCGGTGTTGAAGAGCATGATGAGGCGGTCCAAATCAAAGTCGGAGTCCTTGCCGGTGACGATGTCGCGGACCAGGTAGTAGCGGACGGCATCGACGCCGAAGGTGTCGGCGAGAGCATTGGGGTCGACGATATTGCCGGTGGACTTGGAGAGTTTGTCGCCGCCCTTGCTGTTCCAGAAGCCGTGGACGAGGAGGCGGGGGATGTTGGCGTCGGAGAAGCCCATGGCATGCAGCATGCAGAGCCAGTAGATGCCGTGGGCGGGGACCAGGATGTCCTTGCCAATGAGGTTGGTGGCACGGCGGCCGGCGACGTTCCAGAGTGAGGCGAAGTCGGGCAGGCCTGAGTCGGGCGCGGCGTGGTAACCGGCAAACGAGATATAGTTGATGAGCGCGTCAAACCAGACGTAGGTGACGTAGTTGGAATCAAAGGGCAACTCGATGCCCCAGCGCAGGCGTTCCTTGGGACGGGAAATGCACAGGTCGGTGCCGGCGGAGCGCTCCAGGGCATTGAGCAATTCGGCCTTGCGGAAGGCGGGGACGATGACGTCCGGGTGGTTCTCAATAAATTCCTTGAGCCAGGCGGTGTGATCGCTGAGGCGGAAATACCAGTTCTCTTCCTCGATAAGACTCACTTCCCCCCACTGCGGGCCGAAGTTGCCGTTTTCATCGCGATCACGGTCTTGCAGGAATTGTTCCTGGCGCACCGAGTAGTGGCCGGTATGGGTCTTCTTGTAGAGCTGGCCGCTTTGTTGCAGATCGCTGAGAATCGATTGAACACAGGCCATGTGGCGCGGGTCGGTGGTCTCCGCCCAGCCGTCGTAATGCACCCCGAGTTTTTCCCACAACTTGACAAACTGCTTGGTGGTGCGCTTGACGAAGGTGGCCGGATGCACGCCTTCCTTGTCCGCGGTTTGTTGGACTTTCTGGCCGTGCTGGTCCACGCCTGTTAGGAAATACGCCGGCTCGCCGCGCAGGCGGCGGTAACGGATGATGACATCGGCGAGCACCTTTTCGTAGGCATGGCCGATGTGCGGGGCACCGTTGGTGTAGTCGATGGCGGTTGTTAGGTAGAACACGGGGGAGGGCCGGTTGTCGGTTATCGGTTATCAGGGGGAAGAGGATCGGACGGATCCGACCGATCCGACGGATGTATTCATTTGGCCGGCCCCTGCAGCGGTCTTAACGGCGTTTGTAGAGCTGCTCGACATTGGCGGCCTCGATGCGCGAGGCGAGCCAGGAATCAAAGACGAGGGTTTCGTTTTGGTTGCAGGCGGAGGCGACGGCGGCGTCGATGCTGGCGCTTTGGTTGGGATCCTTGACAACTTCACGTTTGACGACGTGGAGGATGAAGGCGCGGTCGGCTTCGATGATGGGCTCGGCGAGGGCGCCGGGGTCGATGTTAGAGGCGGCCTGGAACAGGTTTGCGGGTTCGCTGGCGCCTTCCGGTTTGTAACTGCTGGTGATGGCCTTGACGGCTTTGATTTCGTTGAGACCGGACTCCTTGGCGGCATCGGCGAAGGATTTGCCAGTGGCCAGGGCGGCTTTGATTTTAGTGGCAGCCTCTTCGGCGGCGGCTTTCATGTCGGCGGCGGCCTTATCGGCGATGAACTTGGCGCGGGCGTCGGCGCGCGCTTCGGGGTAGGTCATTTCGCGGGATTTTTCCTCGCCATCGAGGCGGGCGACGAGCCATTGGTTGTCGCCGACGGGGATGGGTTGGGAGAATTTTGAGAGAGGGTCGGAGGTTTCGCGAATGAGGAAGAGTTCGTCGACGGCCTTGCCGCTGCGGGTGGATGCGCGCACCTTGATGGCCAGATCGGCGGGGGCATCGCTGAGGGTGAACAGATCGGTGGTTTTGATTTCCCAACCGTTTTTCTTGGCCACATCCTCGAAGCAAGCGCCTTTGTCCTGCTCGAGTTGGTAAGTGAAATCATCCACGAGCGAGTCGCTTTCGAGTTGTTTCTTGCGGCGTTCCTCGGCCATTTTGGCGGCCTTGAGTGCCTTGTCCTCTTCCTTTTTCTTACGGGCCTCGGCCTTGGCTTCGTCGCTGGCAGCCGCTTCGGTGATGGTTTCGGGCGCATCGGCCGCGTCGGCATCCGGCGGGAGTGCCGGGGTGACCAGGATGTAGGAGAACTTGCGGCGCGGGGTGGTTTTGAAGGCGTCCTTGATGGGCTCCCAGTACGCCTTGATTTCCTCCTCGGTGGGTTGGATCTTTTCTTCGAAG
>JBILFE010000594.1:0-3105 GCA_044351705.1 Luteolibacter sp.
CAGGACCTTGGCTACAATCCGGGCGGGATTGGGCAGTTGTTCGTGCTCGATGTGGTGCGAGTATATGGCCGGAGCATCGATGGAACAAACACGCTGGATGGGGGCGTCGAGCGCATCGAAGGCATGTTCCTGAATCAGCATGCCCACCACGGCTGAGACCCCGCCGAAGGGTTTGGATTCATCCACCAGAACGACGCGATGGGTTTTTCTAACTGCACGCAATATAGCGTCCTGATCTAGCGGCCGGATGCTGCGCAGGTCGAGGACCTCGCATGAGATGCCGTGGTCGGATTGAAGGGTTTCCGCGGCGGCCAGGCAGTGGATGACAGAGCGGCCGTGGGCGATGAGGGCAACATCGTCGCCTTGGCGCTTGATGTCGGCCAAGCCCAAAGCAACGAGGTGATCGCCGCTGTCCGCATCCGGCACTTCCCCGGTATTGCCGTAAAGCAAGGTGTTTTCCATGACGTAAACCGGATCGTTGTCGCGAATGGCCGTTTTGATCAGGCCTTTGGCGTCGGCGGGAGTGGCCGGGGCGCAGACTTTGAGTCCGGGAAACGCGGCAAACAGGGCTTCCGGGATATGCGAGTGGGTGGCACCCACACCGGTACCGCCATTGGCCGGACCGCGCACGACAATGGGGCAGTGGCAGAGACCGCCGGACATGTACCGGATACACGCGGCATTGCTGACAAGTTGGTCAAAGGCCACCGAGTGGAATGACCAGAACATCAATTCCATGACCGGGCGGACACCGAGCATGGAGGCCCCGATGCCCATGCCGATAAAGCCGGCTTCGGAGATGGGGGTGTCAAAGATGCGTTTGCTGCCCCATTTTTTCCACAGACCCTCGGTGACTTTGTAGGCTCCGTTGTATTGGGCGACCTCCTCGCCCATGATGACGACGTTGGGGTCGCGGGCGAGTTCTTCATCAAGGCCCTCGCGGATGGCTTCACGGTAAGTAATGATACGGGACATGGGCGGTTAATTACTATTAAAGTAGTACTAGATTAATCGTTGAAGAAATGGCGGCCGATGGCGGCGGCCGCAGTGTGGTGGTCCGTCTCCCAGTAAACATCGGTGCTGATGTCCGCGCGGGTGGGAGCGGGTGAGGCGTCGGCAAACGCGGCGGCGGCGGCTGCTTCCTCGGCGGCTGCTTGGTTGATGGCATCCGCGGATTCTTCGGTGAGGATCGCCTCGGCGATGAGGCGGCGCCGGAAGAGGGTGATCGGGTCGTGGTTTTGCTTGTAGTACTCGATTTCCTCCGGCTTGCGGTATTTTTTTGCGTTGGCATCGGCCACGCTATGGCCGTAATAGCGGTAAGTATCAATTTCGAGGAGGGTGGGTTTGTGCTGTTTGCGGGCGCGCTCCATGGCCAGATGAGCTTTGGCACGGACGGCGTAGATGTCCGAGCCGTCGATGACATCCCAGGCGATGCCGTAGGCTTCGGCTCGCTGCGCCAGGCAACCGGAGTAGGCGGACGAGCGCTGTTGGGAGGTGCCCATCGAGTAACCATTGTTTTCGATGACAAAGACGACGGGGATTTCAAACAAGCCGGAGAGGTTGAGCGACTCGTGGAAGGCGCCTTGGTTGACGGCGCCATCGCCCAAGTAGCAAACGCAGCATCCTTCGCGGCCGAGATATTTGAGGCCGTAGGCGAGGCCGAGGCCCAGCGGGGTCTGGCCGGCGACAATGCCATGGCCCCCCCAGAAATTCTTATCGGGAGCGAAGAAGTGCATGGAGCCGCCTTTGCCCTTGGAACAGCCGGTTTGTTTGCCATACATTTCCGCCATGCATTCGTTCATGCCCATACCGACGGCGAGGGCGTGGCCATGGTCGCGGTAGGCGGTGATGAAGTGGTCATCCGGACCGGCGAGGGAAATGGTGCCGACGGCGACGGATTCCTGGCCGATGTAGAGGTGGAGGAAGCCGGCCATCTTCCCGCCGTTGTAATACTTGAGGGCCGTCTGTTCGAAGCGGCGGATGCGGACCATCTGGGTGAAGAGCCCGATTTTTTGTGGCGTGCTGAGCGCTTGGTTGATGGCATCGGCGGCAAAATCGGGGGGTGGCGGGGTGGCGCTGGGCATGAGACTGCGGTTAGGTGAGGGTGCAAAGCACGGCGCAAAGATGCCGCTATTTTGGCCAATAGCGAGTGGAAATTTCAGGCTGGATGCAGGATTTTGTGTTGCGAGTCGGGGTGGAATGTGTAGGCATAAGGGATGGACTGGAACAGACTGGTGGAAGCGGCCTGGCAGGTGCGTGAGCAGGCGTATGCGCCGTACTCGGGATTTCAAGTGGGCGCGGCGGTTTTGGCTGCGGATGGGAGGGTGGTGGTCGGTTGCAACGTCGAAAATATCTCCTACGGGCTGTCGAATTGCGCCGAACGGGTGGCCATCGCCTCGGCCGTGGCGTCGGGTGCGCGTGACTTGTTGGCCGTGGTGGTGGTGGCGGATACGGGGGTGCCGATCTCCCCGTGCGGGGCCTGCCGGCAGGTGATGGCGGAGTTTGGAGTGAAGCGGGTGCTGCTGGTCAACCGGACCCAGCGACTTGAGTTCGGATTGGAGGACCTGCTGCCCCGCGCATCGGCGGGGATTCTGAATCGCGCCGAGTGAGCTATGTTCCACGTGGAACCCGGGCTTATCGGGGCTTGAGTCGGGCGAGTTTTCGCCTAGGGTGGGCTGCGGACGATGTTCAGATACCCCAAGACTTACGATGTGATTGTGATAGGTGCCGGCCATGCCGGGGTGGAGGCCGCGTTGGCGGCGGCCCGGCTCGGGTGTGAGGTGGCGGTACTGACGCAGAATCTGGACACCATCGCCCAGATGTCATGCAACCCGGCCATAGGCGGTCTCGCCAAAGGCCACATGGTTCGCGAAATCGATGCCATGGGCGGCGCCATGGGACTCAACACCGACGCCACCGCAATCCAATGGCGGATGTTGAACGCTTCCAAAGGCCCGTCCGTGCGTGCGCCCCGCGCCCAATGTGACAAGAAAGCCTACCAATTCCGCCTGAAACGGATTTTGGAAGGGACCCCGGGCATTGATCTGCATCAGGGGAATGCGGTGGACCTGCGCTTGGCGGGGGATCGGATCGAGGCGGTGACGA
>JBILFE010000595.1:0-3098 GCA_044351705.1 Luteolibacter sp.
TCTGCTCGCCCGGGCGGAAGCCGCACGCGGCAAGCAGGCCGTACTCGGCCGCCATGGGGCAGGCAAAACCACCTTTTTTGATGCCTTGGCGACTCACCTGACTGCGCGCGGCCATCCCGTTATCCGCCTGTTTTTCAACGACACGACCCGCAGTCTTGAATCCGCTACCCACCGTCTGCCGGCTGATCTGAGCTCCGCCATGGTCCTGTTGGATGGCGATATCCACCTACCGCTCATCGCCCGTGTGGCCCTAACACGCCGCTTGGCGGGTGCCCGTGTGGTCCTCTGCACCCGCCACCGCCGCAGCCATTTGCCGGTTTTCCTGCGCTTGGCCCCGGATGTGGCGTTGCTGCACCGCTGTGTGTGGGAAGTGGCCGCTCCGATCTATCCGCAACTTGCACCGCAGCTCGATGCCTGGTTCCAATCCGAGCGGGGCAATGTCCGCCACGTGTTGCGCCGCTGCTATGACGCCATGGCGTGATTCCATAACTCAGCGTTCGACCTCAAAATGGCCACGGGGTCGAGCAAGTTCAATTCCCCGAAGGTGCGGTCAAGCTAAGGTATTTTGGGAGGATCGTGGATGACGATTTTTACCACTGAAGCACTGAGGACCACTGAAGTCACTGAAATATTTATCAATTTATTATCAGTGCTCTCAGTGGTAATCAGTACCTCAGTGGTTTCTTTGCTACGATTTACCACAATATCAGGGAATTGAACTTGCTCGCCACTGCGTCAAAACGGGGTCGTTTACTGAGTTATGGACTCAGCGCTGCTGCGCCTTGTGGCGCTGGAAAGTCGCCAGCGTGCGCTGACGTTCGGTGGGGTGGTCGACAATCGGCAGCGGATAGCCGGCGGCAAGCGGCCGCCCTGCGGCGGGCGGATTGCAGAATTCGGCGGGTGACACCCGTGCCAGTTCCGGCACCCAGCGTTTGATATAGGTTCCTTGCGGATCGAAGCGAGCCGTTTGCGACCACGGGTTCTGAATGCGGAAATACGGCGCGGCATCAGCACCGGTGCCCGCGGACCATTGCCAGCCACCGTTGTTGGACGCGGTTTCGCCATCGACCAAATGGCGCATGAACCAGGCTTCGCCGTGGCGCCAGTCATAATGCAGGTCTTTGGTTAGAAACATCGCGGTGATCATCCGCACGCGGTTGTGCATGTGGCCGGTGGCTAACAATTCCCGCATGCCGGCATCGACGATGGGAAAGCCGGTGTTGCCGAGTTGCCAGGCATCGAGTTTGGAGTCCGGCTCGGCCCATGGCAGGCCGCGCCATTGCGGCGCGAACTCCAGTTCCAACACTTCAGGGAAATGATGCAGGATGGCAAAGTAAAACTCCCGCCATGCCAGTTCCTTCAAGAACGCCTCAAAGCCGGGTTTGGCCGCAGGCGCGGCCGCGTCGTGCGCGGCAACGACGGTGGCATGAATGCTGCGGATCGACAGCAGGCCGAAGCGCAGGTCCTGGCTGATCCGCGCGGTACCGGCCACTGCCGGCAGGTCCCGTTGCACGTGATAGCGGCCTATCCGGTTTGTCAGGGCTTCTGTGAGCCGTTGGCTGGCCGCCATTTCGCCGGCGGGCACAAGGGTTGCCGATGGCTTTTGGAGACCCCATGACGCCACCGTCGGAAGTGGCTCGGAGCGGATGTGCGCGGGGGTGCGCAAGCGGGTTATGGCCGGTGCCGGCGCTTCCTTGGCTTGTGCCAGCCAGTTTTTCGAATAGGGGGTGAATACCCGGTAGGGTTGGCCGCTGCCGGTTAGAACGGCGTCGGGCGCGAGCAGGCTAACGTCATGCATGGCATGGAGCGCCACACCCAATTCACGGCACAGTTGCGCCACGGCGATTTCCACGGCATGGGCATGCGGGTCGGGGGCACTTTGGAAAAACACCGCTTGGGCCCCGGTCTCCTTGATCACTTGTCGCAGCACCTCCACTGCGGGCCCGTGTCGCACAATCAAGCGCCCATCAATCGTGCGCAGGCTGGCCGCCAGTGAGGCCAGACAATCACAGAGGAATTGTTGTCGGTTAGGGCCGCTCCACTGCGGGTTCCGGTCCGAGACAATGAACAACGGGCAAACAGCGGTGCAGGCCAACGATGCCGCGCGGAGGATTTTGTGGTCGTTGATGCGCAGGTCCCTGCGATACCAGTGGATGCCAACTTGGTAGGAGTCGTTCATTTCTTGTTCAAGGTGCCTCGGTCATGCTTGAGCGGGAATGGCAATCACACGGGGCTGCAGCCAGTGCTCGCGGCGGAACCACGATTCCTGGCGCTTGGCGTATTGGCGGGTGGCCGCGTTGATGAGATCCTCACAGGTGGCGCTGTCGATGTCTCCGGCCAACAGGGCCCGGATCTCGCGCACACCAATGGCTTTCTCGCAGTTGGCGGATGCGTTTGTCAGGTTGGCGACCTCGGCGAGCGCGCCGCCATCAAGCATGGCGCGGGTGCGGCGGGTGATGCGCGCGTGAAGGTCGGGGCGGCTGCGCTGGATGACGCAGCCGCGGAGTTGCGAGGCGAGTTGGGCGGTTTGGGCTTCCCAGCGGTCGCGCAGGTCCGAGGCTTTGTGGCCTGTTAGAATGCAGATCTCCAACGCGCGGGACACAAAGCGGCGGTTTTGCAGCGCGGTGCGGGCGGCCTCGACCGGATCTAACAAACTCAGGCGGGCGACCAATTTATCCAGCGGGGTGGCGTCGAGTTCGGCACGGAGTGTGGCGTCGCCGGTGGGCAGCGGTGCCGGCCCGTGGGTCAGGAATTTCAGATAGAGGCCGGAGCCGCCGGTGACGACCGGGGTCTTGCCACGGGCCTGGATCTCCTCGATGACTGGTCGCGCCAGTCGCAGGTAGCTGCCGGCATCCGCGGCAACGCTTGGCTCCAACACGCCATAAAGATGATGCGGGACTTGCGCGCGCTCCTCGGGCGTGGGTGCGGCGCTGACAATCTCCAAACCCCGATAGAGTTGGAAGGCGTCGGCATTGACGATCTCACCGTCGAGTTTTTCCGCCATCTCCAGTGCGAGGGCGGATTTACCCGAGGCGGTGGGGCCGCAGATGTAGAAGGGGGAATGCAAGTTAGAGGTTAGAGGTTATTAGTTATTAGGA
>JBILFE010000599.1:0-3089 GCA_044351705.1 Luteolibacter sp.
CAAGAATCACGCAGAAAAATTGCCACTTGACAACGTGTTGCAAATGCCACATAGTCGCCCCATGAAGACCGCCGCCGTTCACAGCAGAATTCAGCCGGAGATCAAGGAGCAGGCTGAGACCATTCTCCATCGCCTGGGATTAAGCCCCACCGAGGCGATTCGGATGTTTTACAGCCAGATTACTCTGAGGAATGGCTTGCCATTCGATGTGACCATTCCCAATGAGGAGACGGTCCAGGCCTTGGAGGACTCAAGGGCCGGTCGTAATTTGGAGCGGTTTAATTCGGTTGAAGAGCTTTTTGAGAGCTGGAATGCATGAAGAACATCTTTCAGACCAGCCAGTTCAAGAAGGATTTCAAGAAGGTCAGGAGCCGGGGAAAGGACCTCGAGAAGCTCAAGATCTTGGTCAGAGCAATATCGACAGGAGATCCATTGGAATCGCGACATCATGATCATCCGCTGAGCGGTAAGTGGACTGGATCCCGTGATTGCCACATAGAGCCAGACTGGGTCCTGATTTACAGAATTGATGGTGACAGCCTTTATCTTGAGCGGACCGGTAGCCACAACGATCTCTTCAAGTAGAAAAGACACCCAACAAACCACTTCTGCCGACAGGCAACGCGATTCTGATTGCGGGGACTATAGGTTTCTCCGGTTTTCTTCTTCTCGCACATGTGATGGGCCTATTGGGACGTCCGCAAGCTTATGAACGTTGTGCCAAGTGACCAAGGATAAACAAGGCAACTGAGAATGAAGAGCTTGGACAAATGGGAAAGCCAGTGCATGTTGGTGCCGCCATGGCCCATGGATTGTCAACTGAGGAACGGCTCCGCTACTCGCGCCACCTGCTAATTGCGGAGGTGGGGCAGGAGGGCCAACTGCGCTTGAAGAATGCCTCGGTGTTGGTTATCGGCACCGGCGGGCTGGGCTCACCCGCCGCACTCTATCTGGCCGCCGCCGGGGTCGGCCGCCTCGGGCTGGTCGATCCGGACGCGGTGGAGGCGTCCAACCTGCATCGCCAGATCCTGCACGGGCAAAGTTGGATCGGAAGGCCCAAGTTGGAGAGCGCCGCGGCGCGCTTGCGGGAAGTCAATCCGCACGTGGTGGTGGATTGCCATCCGGTGCGCTTCACTCCTGGCAACGCGTTGGACATCGCAAGGGAGTATGACATTTTGGTGGATGGGTCTGACAATTTTCCGACGCGCTTCCTAACCAACGATGCGGCGTATTTTCTCAACAAGCCGCTGGTGTATGGAGCGATCCATCGCTTTGAAGGGCAGATGACGGTGTTTGCGCCGCATTTGGGCGGGCCGTGCTACCGCTGCCTGTTGCCTAACATGCCAGCGGCGGGCGCGGTGCCATCGTGCGCGGAGGCTGGCGTGCTGGGCGTGCTGCCGGGCATCATCGGATCCTTGCAGGCGATGGAAGCCATCAAGTTGATTTTAGGCATTGGCAAAATTCCGCTCGGGCAACTCACCGTCTATGACGCGCTGGGCAGTGGCTTCCGCACGCTCACGCTGCGGCGAGACCGGGCGTGCCGGCTGTGCGGCGAGCAGCCGGACATCCACCACGTTGCCAATGCGCAAACCACCGCCAGCCCCGCCTGCCCTCTCACCCCAGACACCATGGAAACCATCACCGTCACCGAACTACACGCCATTCTAACCGACAATTACCCGGGCCTGTTGCTGGACGTGCGCGAGCCCGACGAGCACGCCATCGCCAACATCCCGCAGGCCCGCCTCATCCCGCTGGCCAGCCTGCCGGAGCATGTGGCGAGCCTGCCGCGCGACCGCGAGATTCTGATCCATTGCAAAGCCGGCGGCCGCTCCGCCAAGGCCGTGCGATTCTTGTTAGACAATGGTTTCAGCCGCGTCAAGAACGTCAGCGGCGGCATGGATGCGTGGTTGGAGCTGATGGGCTGATAGGATCAGCGGAGCATGGTGACGACCTTGATGGTGGCGGCGGCGAGGGCGGCGACATCGGCTTCGGAGTTGTAGGCGGCGAAGGAGGCGCGGGTGGTGCCGGTGATGCCGAAGCGGGCCATGAGCGGTTGGCAGCAGTGATGACCGGTGCGGACCGCGACGCCCATTTTATCTAACAGCGTTCCCAGATCGTAGTGGTGAAGACCCTCGACCGCGAAGGAAAGGATGCCGGCACGGTCCGGCGGGCCGAAGAAGTGGATGCCGTCGATGGCGGAGAGGGCGTGAGCGGCGGTGCGGGTGAGGTGGATTTCCAACGCGTGGATTTCAGCGGGGCCGATGCTGCGGATGTAATCCAGAGCGGCGGCGAGGGCGATGACGCCTTCGATGTTAGGAGTGCCGGCTTCGAACTTGTAGGGCAGTTCGTTGTAGGTGGTGTGTGCGAAGGTGACTTGCTTGATCATTTCACCGCCGCCCCGCCATGGCGGCAGGGCGTTGAGGATATCGGCGCGGCCCCAAAGGACGCCGATGCCGGTGGGGGCGTAAATCTTGTGGCCGGAAAAGGCGAGAAAGTCGGCGCCAAGCGCTTGCACATCGATGGGCAGGTGGGGTGCGGCCTGGGCGGCGTCGATGAGCACGAGGGCGCCGGATTGTTTGGCGGCGGCGGTCATGGTCTGCACCGGGTTGATGGTGCCAAAGGCATTGGAGATCCAAGTGAGGGCCAGGACTTTGGTGCGCGCATTGAGGAGGGCGGCGAAGGCGGCTTGGTCGAGGGTGCCATCGTCGAGGCAGGGGATGATTTTGAGGGTGGCGCCGGTGCGTTGGCAGAGCATTTGCCAGGGCACGATGTTGGAGTGGTGTTCCAAGGTGGAGATGAGGATTTCGTCGGCCGGCTGGATGTGGCCGGAGAGGGCGAGAATATTAGCGACGAGGTTGATGCCATCGGTGGTGCCGGCGGTGAAGATGATTTCCTCGGGGGCCTGGGCATGCAGGAAGTCGGCCACGGAACGACGGGCTTGTTCGAAGGTCTCGGTGGCGGCGCGGGCGAGAGCATGGGTGCCGCGGTGGATGTTGGAGTTGAGCGCCTCGTAATAATAGCGCGAGGCATCCATCACCGCGCGGGGTTTCTGGGTGGTGGCGGCATTGTCCAGATAAACCAGCGGG
>JBILFE010000046.1:0-11168 GCA_044351705.1 Luteolibacter sp.
ACCTGGCCCGGGGTATAAAATTCACCGGCCTTTTTCCCGGCGTCCGAGGCGAAGCGCTCTAACAAATATTCATAGACGTTGCCGATCACGTCCTCTTCGCCGACCACGGATGGCCGGAGGTCAAGCTTGGGCGAGGCGAAGTCTTCAAGGACGAGCTTGAGCTTGGTATTCCGGTCGCGGGTCTGGCCGAGCTTCGACTCCGAGTTGAAATCCACCTCGCGGAAGACCCCTTCGAGTTTCGCCTTGTTCGCCTCTTCAATACCGGCGAGGGCGATATTCATGCGCTCGCCGATGTCGGTCTTGTCGCGCAGGGCATGGACGCTGTAAAAATCGCAGCCGTCGGGGAGCTGGAATCGCTCGCGGGACAGACGGCGGGCGACGCGGGCCTTGTCGCCCTTGTATTCCTTCAGGTAGGCGTCGCGGTGGTCGCGCCAGACATCGCTAACATATTTCCAGAACAGCATCACGAGAATGTAGTTCCGATAGTTTTCGGCGTCGACGACGCCACGGAAGGTGTCGCAGGCGCGCCAGGCGACATCGTTGATCTCGGATTGGTTGATCCTTTTGGGCATGGGAAGGAATATGTTAGATATGTTTAGCGGCCTTCAACAGGCTGTGTTCGAGATGGATGGCGCGGAGTGCGGCGAGGCGGCTTTCGAGCACGCTGGCTTCGCGGCTCAATTGATAGAGTGCGACAAGTTGCCCCTGCTTGGCAAGCGAGGGCACGGCTATGGGCAATTCTTCGAGATCCATCCGCTGGAGGGTCTGCACCAAGGTGCCCTTGCGGCGGGTGGCAAAATGGCGGACCGCCTCTGACGTGCGGAGCGACCAAGCGAGGAATTCCGGCAGAATCCGTTTGCGGTCTGGGTGGAGAACGAAAAACTGCGCCCCGACCAGAATCCGGGGATCCTCCTCATTGAAGGTGGCAGCCGTATTCCTGGTCCCACGGTTGGGAAACAAAACGTCGCCGGGGCGGAGAAACATCGAATCGTCAATCGACTCATTCGGCTCAATGCGGATAAAATCCCGGTTGCGGAAGGACCCGTCATCGT
Source organism: Luteolibacter sp. (assembly GCA_044351705.1). Lineage (GTDB taxonomy): Bacteria > Verrucomicrobiota > Verrucomicrobiia > Verrucomicrobiales > Akkermansiaceae > Luteolibacter. Next base: position 1,053 of record JBILFE010000046.1, read on the forward strand.
TGAGGTCGCCTATCTGAATCATGCGGCAGGACCCATTGGGGGCGGGTCGGGTTGCGTCCCGACCCCGCAGGGTGGCGCCCATGCGAACCTTCGCCAGTGATTTCAGTGGAAGAATGGGCATGGGAAGATCCGTTACTCTTGAGGTTCCTAGGCCGATTGGTGTTTGAAAAAGCGCTTTCGGACGATCTGACCCGGAAAACCACTCAGCTTTCCGGGTCATTTCCGGCGAACAGGTGAAACATACGCCAGAAGTCTGATGTTATCAACAGAAAATTATCGCACACATTTCAATCGTGCATATCGAAGGGTGACAATGGCCCTAAACCCATCGAGAACCTGTAAGCCGCTTGGAGATCACAGCGCAGGAAACGATCCCAGCTTGACATGCAAGCGTACCCCAACGCACGCTTCTGACTCGCTTCCGGCTGCATGATCGAACGCTTTGCCGCGATAAACAAATGAATGACACCCAAGAAGCACCCCTGATTGCCGAACCGCCGCATTATGAACCGGCGCCCGCCCCTGTCGGCCTGATTGCGCTGCCGGAAACAGAAAAACTCCGCCTGGCAGAGGCGTTGCAGGAGTTGCTTGCGCATGGATCGATCCTCGGCTTGGACGCGGGGCGCTCGGCGCTCTATCATTGGTGTCGGCAACATTACGAGTGGCTGCGCGAGGCGGCGCTGCTCATCGGCCTGGAGGTCAGCTTGTTGCATGAGGAACGCCTGGTGCAGGCGCTGCCCCGCGTGGCGGCGCTGCGCTTGAATCTGCGCCAGGACGCCACCTTGGTCTGGCTCGCGCTGTGGTATGCGGCCGACGTGCGCTGGCGCGATGAAGGCGAGGCGCAGGCATTTCTATCCGTAGCCGAGCTCAACGCGCTGCTCAAGGACCAACTCGTGCCGGATGCGGTCGGCCTGCTGCCGCGCGGCCGCTTGCGCGAAATCCTGCGCCAAGCCGCACGTTTCAACCTGATCCGGTTTTCCATAACAGAACCGTTCGAGGATTCCGGCATCGAGGTGTTGCCGACCATCCGGCGGGTCATTCCGTTCCGCGACATGGCGGCCTGGGCGGAAGCCGCGGCCGCCTTCCGCCAGCCGGAGGCCGGGGATGAATCCGAAGCAGCGGCGGACAGCGAGGAGGAAGCATCATGAGCCGCGCCATCCGCCTAACCAAAATCCACGCGCTCAACTGGTATGGCTACCGCGACAGCCTGCCGGTCAAGGGCAATCTGGTGCTCGCCGGGGTCACCGGCTCGGGCAAGTCGATTCTGATGGACCTGCTGATGCTGGTGCTGGTGGGCCCGGAAAAGGCGCACCACTTTTTCAACCGCAGCGCCACCGGATCGCGCAGCGACCGCACCATCAAGGGGTATTGTTTGTTAGATACGAAGCGCGAGGAAAACGGCCAGCCGCAGTATTTCCATGACAAGGGGGTGACGACCTACATCGCGGCGGAGTTCACCTGGCCTAACAGCAAACAGGTGGAAACCTGGGGCTTGCGTTTTGAGTTTCGCAACACGGCGGAAAACGACGGGGTGACCACCCCGTTTTTCTGTCCCTGCGGCCTGGAGCGTGATGATTTCCTGGCGATCTCGCCGGAGGATGGCAAACCGCGCACCCGCACCTTGCCGGACTTCCGCGGCTTCCTCGACGCCCGCAGCGGCCGCACCTTCGCCTCGACGCGCGAATACCTCCGCGACATGGCCAACGGCAGCCACCTCAATTTCAACAAGGACGTGCTCGAACGCCTGCTGCCCAGCGCGATGTCGTTCACCAACCTCAAAAGTTTCGACGACTTCTGCCGCCGCTTCGTGTTGCCGGGCGAGGCGGTGCCGGTCGAGGACGTTGTCGCGAGCTACCGCGACTTCGAGTCCTATGAGCGCGAACTGCGCGAGCTGCGCGCCCAACTCGACCGCCTGCTGCGGATCCGCGAATTGTCTAACACCCGTAAGGCGGCCCAACGCGACCGCGACGTCGCCCGCTACCTCGCCGCGGAAATCGCCTGGCAGCAGGCTGCGGCCGATGTCGCCAGCATGGCGGCGCACCTGGAAAAACTCCGCGCCGCCCACGCCGAGGACGAGGCCCGGTTCCTCGAACTAACCGACCTAACAAATGTTGGCCAGCATCAGCGAGAGCACCTCTCCGCCCTTCTCAACGAATCCACCGAAGGCCGACTCTACAAAAAACTCGCCGATGAGATCCGCGAGTTGGAAACGGAAATCGAGCGCCTGTGTGCCATCTCCAACAAAATCGACGGCGGGCTGGGCCAGCGCATCAAGACCGCACGGCGCTGGATGCAGGATGTCGCCAAAGCCCCGGTGCATCCATTTGTCGATACCTCCCGCATGCATGAGGCGCTTGAGTTTCTGGATTCCTGCGAACGCGCCGAGACATCTAACACACTGTCCCACCTCGCCCATGCCGCCGACCAACTCTGCAAGCAATTGCGGGAACGCTTCAAGTCCGACGCCGATGAACTCCGCCGCCTGCGCGCGGAAAAGTCCGAGCTCGACTCCCAGATCGACTCGCTGAAACGCGGCCTCTCCCCTGCCCCGCAGCCGCTCCTCGCCGCGCTCCGCGACGCCCTGCCGATCCTGCCCGGAGAGCCTCCACCCCGCGCCCTGCGCGAACTCTGCGAAGTCGAGGACGAAACCTGGCGCGCAGCCGCTGAGACCGCCCTGGAGGAGAAATTCGCCGTCATCGTCGCCTCATCGCATCACGCGCAAGCGCTCGAAATCCTGCGCCAGCTTCCGGCACACGAAGTCACGAAGGCCGGGGCCCAGCGCTTGATCGACTCCGGCAAGTTGCTCGGCACCCATCCCCGGGTTTTGAAAAGCTCGCTTGCCGGGGTTTTCCGCAGCGCGGATCCCGCCGCCCGCGCCTGCATCGATCTGCTCTTCGGCGAGGTGATCCGCGTTGATTCGTTAGATGAATTTGCCCGTCACCCCTCCGCCATCCTTCCCGACGGCTTGCTCAAGCGCGGCGGCACCATCACCCGCCAGCGTCCCTACGATGGCAATCCCTTCATAGGTGAAAACGGCCTCAAACGCCAACTGGAACTCAAAATCGCCAGACTCGCTGATATCACCGCCGCGCTGCGCCGCTTGGAACCGGTTGAGCGCGAGATCGAGCGCCTCATCGCTGTGCGCCATCAGGAAATACCGGACCACACCGAACTCTCCCGCGAGTTGGTCCGCATCGAGGAGTTGCCGAAGTTGCAGGCCAAACACGAGCAGCGCATGACGGAGCTCAACGCGATCGCCACCGATGAACTGGCCTCCCTCGAAGCCCGCATCGAAGACCTCAAGGTTCAACTTGTCACTTGGGGACGCGAGAAAGACGCCATCCTCCGCAAGGGCGGCCACAAGGAAATCCTGCAGGCCGAACAATTTCTAACCACCCGCAAGGAGGACGCCTCGCGCCGCGATGATGAGTTCTCCCGCATCAAGCTCGCCATCGACATCACCGCTTACCTGCCGCACTACCAGGCATGGCAAGCGGACATGGCCGGGCGCTTTCCCGCCGCCGACGTCCAGGCGCGCAAGTTTGCCGAGGCCGCCAGCGAGGCGGAAAAGCTCACCCTCGAAACCACCGGCGACTTGAAAGTGGCCATGCTCGATTTCAAGAAATCCTTCGAGCCGAAATACGACGAATTGCCGGAAGACGGCCGCGACACCGCCGCCTACGAGCGCGTGCTCTCACGCATTGAGGACGCCAACATTCCCGAGTATGAGCGCAAGTCCGCCGCCGAGCGCAAGCGCTGGAGCAGTTTGTTCCGCACCCAGGTGCTCAGCCGCATGCAACAGGCGATCAAGAACGTCGAGAACATCATCTCTCTGCTCAACCACCAACTCAAGCGCCCCATCGGCCAGGACCGCTACAAGATCGACCGCAAGCCCAACCCCGAGTTCAAATTCTATCGCGACCTGATCGACCTCAACGCGCTCCATCATGAGGACGAATTGTTCTTCGCTCACATCGGCGAGGATCTCCGCCTCGCCCTCGATGCCTTCCTCCAGACCTTGGTCAAAAATGCCAGCAGCCCCGAGTCCGTCAGATTGTTGGACTACCGCCAGTATTTCGATTACGACTTGTTAGTCAGTGACATCCGCGACCCCGATGCCAAGCCGGTGAGCGTGGACAAGCAAAGCGGCAAGATGAGTGGCGGCGAAAACCAGAGCCCGTATTTTGTCGCCATCCTCGCCAGTTACCTGCACGCCTACAACCGGCACGAAACCCGCTGGAAAGAACCATCGCTGGCACTGGTGCCGATTGATGAGGCATTCTCGAAACTCTCCGGCGAGCGCATCCAGGATTGCCTCAAGGCGATGGCCGAACTCGATCTGCAAGGGATGTTTTCGATGTCCAGTGGCAACATCCCCTATGCCTTCAGCCTCTGCGACGAGTTGATCGTCATCACCAAGAAGGAAGAGCGCCGCGGCTCGCGGGTGGGCATTCGCAATGTGCCCAGCGTCCTGTTCCGCGACACCCCGGAAGGCCGCTCATGGATGCAGCAACACGAAGCATGAAATACGAGATCGAATTCAAACCGCAGGCGCTCAAAGATATGAAGGCTTTGCCCGTCGGCGATTGCCGTCGCATCATAGCCAAAACGGAAGCACTGTGCGACGACTTGGCTGGCGACGTGAAGAAGTTGACGAATTTCGTGCCGGAATACCGCCTCCGCGTCGGAAAATATCGCGTGCTTTTTGAGGTGGACCTTGGCACCGTGCTCGTTTATCGTGTGCTGCGCCGCAAGGACGCCTATTCATAACCGCCAGACTCATGTTGAAACTACATCCCGAAATCCTGAGCAAGAATGGCCGGAAACAATTCGCTGTCCTGCCCTACGAGGAATTTCTTGCGCTACAGGAACGGCTGGCCGATGCGGATGACGTGCTGGAACTCCGCAAAGCCAAGCGTGCTGAGGGCCGCAAAAAATCCATCCCGCTGGCCACTGTTAAGCGCGAACTCGGGCTGGGGTGAGCCGCTAAGAAGCATGTGAAATCAGTCCATTTGTTCACAGGCCACCCACCCGCACTGCTCGCTCTGGCTGCACTCTATCGCCGCGCCAAAGCCGGCCGCGAAGGCACTGGCGCCGATTTTCTAGCAGACATGCGCGAGCTTCTGAAGGCCGCGGCCAGCACCGATGGCGACGCCCGCGTCAGGGCCATTGAGGACCTGCGGCGCGCGGAACATGAGTCCGGTGGCTTGCTCACCCTTGACCGCCATCCGCGCGATCCCAACATCATCTATAAAGTCAGGCTCCGCCCCGCGGGTGAAGACTGGTTGTTTCAGTGCCTCGGCCAGCGCCCGCCGGGCGCGCATCGGAGCGAGCTGGCCGCATGGTTCCGCGAGCAGGCGGGGGCGGCTGCAACGGATCGGATAGAACATTCGCGCGGGAAACCGCCGGCTCCGGGAGCACTGGAAGACAATGCAACAGGCGGCACGCCCGTTGTTAGCGGTTTAGACGGAGGACAGGCGTCCCGCCTGTCATGGCCGACGGGCTTCCCGCCTGTCGTTTCATCGGCGGACGGGCGGGACGCGCTGTCTTCCCCAACAGGCGGGACGCCCGTTTTCCCTGACAGCCGGGACGGCTGTCCTCCGGTGCCTTCCGCACTATCTTTGAAGGGGGGCGCACCGCACCCCGGATGGCAGGCATGGCTGCTTGATCTATCGGCACGCGCGCAGGCCGGCAAGAGTGTGCTGCCGTTTGAGCGCGACGACCCGGCGCTCAACGCCGAACTGCTGCGCGTCACCGCGGCCATCCTCACCTGGCCGGAGGAATCCCTCATCCGCTATGCCAGTGCCGTCATTTGCGGCGATTCAAAACGCCTCCAAGCCCTCGAAGCCCGATTGCTCATCGCCCTGCGTGCCATCACCGGTGATCCCGCCACCACCTTGGAAACCTATCAAATTCTGCAAGTGCCGCGCGCGGTGATGCTCCACGGGCCACTTGTGTTGGATTTGCCCGGCGGCACCCTCGACCTTGGCTTGTTAGGCGGAACGGTGGCCATTTCCGGCACCGACCTCGCGGCGGCATCGGCCATCCGTTGCGCCGCGACGGCCTGTCTAACCGTCGAAAACGAAAGCGTGTTTCGCGAACTCGCCAAGCGCAACCTGCGCCTGCTGCTGGTTCACACCAGCTTTCCCGGGGCCGCCACCCGCCATTTGCTCAGCCACCTGCCGGCCGCCCTGCCCTGCCACCACTTTGGCGACGCCGACCCGGCGGGCTTTGACATCCTGCGCGACCTACGCGAAAAAACCCGGCGACCCTTCCGAGCGATCGGCATGCATTTCCGTCCCGACCCCGCGGCGGCACCGCTCACCGAGGCCGAACGCAAGGCCATCGCGCGGTTGCTCGCGTCCCCCGTGCTGGCGGACGTGCATGCCGACCTCCAAGCCATGCTCGAGCATGGCACCAAGGGCAATTTCGAACAGGAATCCCTCGGCCAGGCCGGACTGCGTCTCGTCGCCGCCTGCTTTGCCCAAGTGTGAGCTCCATGGCGGGTCATTCAAGCTGACGATCACGCCAGCACCGGGCAGGCGGCGAAAGAAACCGGCAGGGCACGCGTATGATTACGAATCGCTAAGCCGCATTCGCAGAGTTTTCGCATGCCACCTTTAACCTAACAAACAAAACAGATGAAAAGCACCCCCCTATCGCGCCCCGCCGTGGGTTTGGCCACCTTGTGCGCCTTGGTATTGCCGTGCCATGGCGCTCCCACCACCGTCGAGTCGGTCGCGCGGCCCGATGCCAGCGCCGGCTACACCCACTATGTCGCCAACCGCGCGCCGCTGCAGCCGAGCCCGGTGGTTAGACTGCCCTTCGGTGCGGTGCGGCCGACCGGGTGGCTGAGGCAGCAGCTTGTACTACAGGCTGCGGGGTTTCACGGTCATCTGACCGAGATCAGCAGTTTTCTCAAAAAAGACAACAACCCCTGGCTCGATCCGCGCGCCGGCGGCGACCGCGGCTGGGAGGAAGTCCCCTATTGGCTCAAGGGCTACATCGGCTGCGCCTATCTGCTGGAAAACGAGCGCATGATCCAGGAGGCGCAGCTCTGGATCAAGGGCGCCTTGGACAGCCGCCAGCCCGACGGTTGGTTCGGCCCTGACAAAGGCCGCACCGGAGTGGCAACCGACCTGAAGGGCCGCGACGACCTCTGGCCTAACATGGTCATGCTGTTCTGCCTGCACACCTACTACGACCGGACGCACGACCCGCGCGTCATCGAGTTGATGACGGGATATTTCAAATACCTCAGCACCGTGCCGGAAGACAAATTCCTGTTGGGTTATTGGCCGAGCATGCGCGGTGGCGACCAACTCTACGCCATCGAGTGGCTTTACAACCTCACCGGCGAGAAGTGGCTGCTGGACCTGGCGGAAAAGACCCATCGCAAGACCGCCCGCTGGGACACCGTGACCGCCACGCCGGACCACCAACTGTGCAACTGGCACAACGTCAACATTGCCCAGGCGTTCCGTGAACCCACCACCTACGGCTTGCTCAGCGGCAAGCCGGAACACCTCGCCGGCAGCGACCGGGTGTGGCGCACCGTGCGCGAGCTTTATGGCCAGGTGCCCGGCGGGATGTTTGGCGCCGACGAAAATGCCCGCCCCGGATGCAATGGCCCGCGGCAGGCCATCGAAACCTGCGGCACCACCGAAGAGATGCTCTCCGACGAGTTGCTGATTGCGGCCACCGGCGATCCGGTCTGGGCCGAGCGCTGCGAAAATGCCGCCTTCAACACCTATCCGGCACAGTTCACCGCCGACTATAAGGCCCTGCGTTATCTGACTGCGCCTAACCAGCCGCAAAGCGATCATGCTAACAAGTCACCGGCGGTGCAGAATGAAAATGACATGTTCCACATGAACCCGCACAGCCACCGCTGCTGCCAACACAACAGCGGCCACGGCTGGCCATACTTCACCCAACACCTGTGGTTTGCCGCGCCCGGCAATGGCTTGGCGGCCTATGTCTATGCCCCCTGCGAGGTGAAGGCCAGGGTGGCCGACGGCGTCGAGGCCACGATTACCGAAAGCACGCGCTATCCGTTCGAGGATCAGGTCACGTTCAAAATCGCGCTCGGCAAGTCGGCCAGCTTCCCGCTTTACCTGCGCATCCCCGCATGGTGCGACAAAGCCACCCTCACCCTCAATGGCGAAATGTTGGCCGCACCGCTCGTCGCCGGCAAGCTGGCCAAAATCAGCCGCGCCTGGGAGTCGGGTGACACGCTCGTCCTTGGCCTGCCCATGGATGTTAGAACCAAAGTCTGGACTAACAACCGCGGCACGGTCTCGATTGACCGCGGCCCGCTGACTTACTCGGTGCAGATCAAGGAGGACTATCGGCGGCATGGCGGCACAGATGCGTGGCCGGCGTGGGACATTTTCCCTGCATCGCCATGGAACTATGGGCTCACCCTCAAGGACGGCTTTCAAGTGGTCAAGGCCGGGTGGCCGGCCGACGATCAACCGTTCCGCAACGAGGCGGCTCCGGTGCGCATCATCGCCAAGGCCAAGAAAATCCCTAACTGGACGCTCGAAGGCAACGGTGCGGTCAGGGAAGTCATCCAGCAACCGGTGACCTCCGACGAACCGGAAGAAGCGATCACCCTCATTCCCATGGGCGCGGCGCGGCTGCGCATCAGCGCACTGCCCGTCATTGGCGACGCGCCAACCGCCAAGCCCTGGCCCGCGGTGCCCAAGTAATCACTCCCATTCGAGTCACCCATGAAATTGTTATTTAGCATGCTCGTCGGCCTTGGGCCACTGTGCGCGGCGCAGGCCGGCGAACCCGCCGTCACCCTTGAGTCGCTCTTGAGCGAGATGATCGATCGGGACGCGCTGGCCCACTGGCCCGCCGCAGCCTACACCTGCAAACAGGCCAGCAGCTATGACCGCACCAAGACAGGACCGGACAACCCGCAAACCTGGTTCAACAACCGTGACTATGATTACTCCATCCGCACTGAGGAAAATGCGGGACGCAAGGAATATGTGATCATGGACGAAACCGGACCCGGCTGCATCACGCGTTGGTGGATTCCTTTGGAGCAATATGAGTCGATCAATCACAGGGTGAGGATCTATCTCGATGGTGACGACAAGCCCGCCATCGATGTCAGATACTACCCATTCATCAGCGGCCTCGATTTCGTCAAGCCACCATTCGCTTTCATTTCCTCCGATGAAAAGGACGCCCCCTCGCAGCTCGGTTTGCCGCCCGGCGAGAAGCAGATGGGGGCGGACCTGTATCTGCCGATTCCCTTTGCACGAGGGTGCAAGGTCACGCTGGACCGGTTGCCGTTTTACTACTCTATCAACTATCGGAAATACGAACTTGGAACCCATGTCAAAAGCTTCACCATGGCGGACTACGAGGCTGCTGCCACCACACTGCAGCGCACCGCGCGGGCGCTCGGCGAACTGAAAACCGCCACCGGGGGCAACGCGCTGCGGAAGGATGGCACCGTCGCACCTGGAGGCGAACTGGCGATCGACTTGCCCGCCGGCACCAACGCCGTGCGCACGCTAGAAGTCGCGATCGATCCCGCCGATGCCCCGCAGGTCCTGCGGTCTGCGGTGTTGGAGGGAACCTTCGATGGCGAGGCCGCAGTGTGGTGTCCCATCGGCGAGTTCTTCGGCTGCGGTGCGCGGCTCAATCCGGTTCAAGACTGGTGCCGCAGTGTCGGCAAGGATGGCACACTGACGTCCCGCTGGGTCATGCCTTATGCAAAAGCCGCCCGCATCGTCATCCGCAACCATGGCAAGACGAGTGTCCGGATGAAACTTGCCGCCGCAACCTGTCCATGGGATTGGGATGACCGCTCAATGATATTTCATGCCTCCTGGCACTGCCAATACCCTATCAAAACCCGTCCGATGTCAGACTGGAACTTCGTCCAAATCCACGGCCGGGGCGTTTACGTGGGCGACACACTCACCGTCTTCAATCCGGTTGCCGAGTGGTACGGCGAAGGCGACGAAAAAATCGCCATCGACGGCGAGAAGGTACCCTCGCAGATCGGCACCGGCACGGAAGATTATTATGGCTATGCCTGGGGCATGTCCCACCATTTCAGTTCCGCCTTCATCTCCATGCCGCTGCGCG
>JBILFE010000600.1:0-3070 GCA_044351705.1 Luteolibacter sp.
CACGGCCAACTCATAATGCTTGCCCTCTTCAAGCGTCCGCAACTCAACCTTGAATGCCTCCGAGGTACAACTCGTCGATAGAATCCGGATCGGCTTGGTATGTGCCATGGTGATGTCGATTTTCTGCGTTTCGGGCTTGGCACCGAGCGTCCATTTGAGGGTTTTTTCGTTCATAACGACGAGTACCGGAATGTGCACCTGCACGGTGAGCACCTGCGACGGCTTATCCTCGGGATCCTTGTCGAACCACAGCACCACGGTCTTGTTGACCACGCCGGAGAAATTTCCCATGTCAAAGTTGGCGCGGATGACGCCAGCTTCACCCGGCGCGTAGTTCAGCTTGCCTTCACTCACCTGCACCGAGATGCACGAGCAGACCTTGTCAAACTTGGCGATGGTCACCGGTTTGTCGGTCTTGTTCTCGAACTTGAAATCCGCCACCACCGATTTGGCATCCGCCGGCGCGTGAATCTCCACCGTCGTTTGCTCAAAGGTGAGCCCCCCCGCGTGCGACAACCCGACCGTGGCCAATCCGAATAAAATGGCAATGCGCATAGGCGGCAAAGCTAGCGCGGCGGGCTGCCCGTGGCAAGTGAAACCGCGATGATGAGGCGCCCCCCCCGCCATTCCGGTCCGAGTACAAATAACGGTCGATCCCCTTCCAACAACACATCCGTCTTCAATATCTTCTTACGACTCAGCCACAACTCCAAGTCCAGACGGGTCGATTTCGCCGTCGGCCGGCTGCGCGCATCGAAGCGCACCAGCACCTCATCGGACGGCTTGAGCGGCTGCGCCCAGTTCTCATAACTGTGGAAAAGCGCCTGGGCGTCCTCGCCCAACAACCGGTAATGTTTGAAGCGCAACTTCTCCTCGGTGCGCAAACGTTTCTCGATCGACTCCCCTAACATCGTTGCCTTCGGCCCCGATGCCGCCGGGTCGCCATCCGTCGCGTAATACACCGCCACCTTGACTTCACCCACCACCGTCTTGCCCGGATCCTCCTGCGCACCGACCGGTGGCGACACCCCAAGGGTGGCAACCAGCCCGATCATGGATGCCAGGCGCCTCATTGCTGGATCTCCCCGTCCTCGGATTCTTCCACCCCGGCGGTGGACTCATGCTTGCTGCGCAGCCCCGCGGAGCCTGCAAAATCCAAGTTGTCCGGTATGGCCTCGACCCCCTCCAAGACAATCACGGTGGCCGACGCATCCGTGCTGGAAAACCACTCTGCATCGACTCCGCGCTCAGGGGTGTAAACCGTGGGTTGCCCCACCCCACCCTGGGCCGAGCTTGGGTTTTGACTCGGCACCTCCACCACCTGCGGCGTGCCCCCTGTCTTGGTCCCCACCCAGAATGACAGCACCATCCCTGCAACCGCCGCAGCAGGCAACCACCACCCGCTCCAGGACGTCGCTTTGACGGGCCGCGCCAGCGTGCCCTGTGCACGGATGGCACGTTCGATGCGGCTGTTGAAAAACTCCGGATAGGGAGGCTCGATCACCGCCGGCATCACCGCAGCGACCGTCGCACGCCAATCACGCACCTCCTCGCGCCTGGCTAGCAATTCCGCATCCCCTTGGATTGAGGCTTCGCAGGCGGCGAGTTCCGCCCCCTGCAATTCATCGTCGAGCCACCGGGCCACCACGGATTCATCGAGCGTCGTATTCATTTCTTAGCATGGTTTGGAGTTTCTGGCGGGCGTAATACAGTCGGCTCATCACCGTGCCGATCGAACTGCCCATCACCTCGGCGATTTCTTTGTACGCAAGCCCCTGCACATCCTTGAGAATGACCACCTCGCGGTGCTCCGCCGTAAGCTTGGCCAAGGCCGCCTGGATCTTCGCCCGCAACTCGGCGTGCGCCAGCGCCTCATCCGGGGCCTCCCCGGAATCCGGTGCGGTCACCGCCGCCGGATCGATCCGGTGGCGCTCGAACAGCTCATCGTTCAGTTCTCCCTCACTCTCGATCTTGCGCTTGCGCGTCCAATCGTAGACCACGTTGTGCGCAATCCGGTACAGCCAAGTGGAAAACCGCGCCTTCGCCTCAAACCGCGGCAATGCCTGCCACGCCTTGATGAAGACCTCCTGCGCGAGATCCCACGCGTCGGCTTCTTGATGAATCATGTTGCATATCATGGCAAATATCCTCCCCCGGTGCCGGGTGACCAAGTCGTCATAGGACCGCATGTCGCCCGCCTGGGCACGCGCGACTAAGCGGACGTCGCTATCTGGATCCAATTTCGATTCATCCAGAACAACGGGTCCGACCGACCCCATCGGCGTGTTCGACGTATTGACGCTGGATTTATTCATTTGAGATGGCTGCTGGCAATTTTCCGCCGGCGGATGATCACGTCCCGCCAAGCAGGACCCGCGCGAGATTGCGCCAATCCGCCACCGTCGGCAATCCGGAAATGCTCTGGAAAAGGATTGCGCGGGCCAATCTGAGTTGTACCCTTACCCGGCGATGATGGAATGCACGGTACAGGTTGTCAAAGCATTGGCTCTCATGGGCGCTCTCATGGCATGCTCGCCGGGAATCACCACCACACTGCCGGTATCCACCCCGACCCCTGCCGAGGCAAATGTGGCAACTTCCATCTATCAACAAGTCAACGCCTACCGCCAAAGCCATGGGCTGTTAGCCTTGCAACGCAACACGGCACTCGACTACCTCGCCCAGCAACACGCCACCTTCATGTGCAAAAACCGCGGCAAATTCGTCATCTATGGCGCCACCGTGACCCACTATGGCTTCGAGAGCCGCTCCTTTGCCGCCCAGCAGTATTATCATATGGATCAAGTCGGCGAAAACGTTGCCGCTACCAGCAGGGGCGGCAACCAACTTGGCAACCAACTTGTCGGGCTCTGGCTCCACTCTCCCAGCCACGAACGCAACATTCGCTACACCTGGACATGCACCGGCGTCGGCGTGGTGGTGGGTGGCGATGGCACGGTGTTTGCCGTCCAAATGTTCGGCACCCTCAAAAACCAATCCCATCTGGAAATGCTCAACCGCCTTAAGCGCCACTGATCCGCCCGCATGCCCGATTTCTCCCTCGAACACG
>JBILFE010000109.1:0-8245 GCA_044351705.1 Luteolibacter sp.
CACCGCGCTGTTGGCCTCGTTCATGTCCGGCATGGCTGGCAACGTCACCGCCTTCAACACGGTGTGGACCTACGACCTCTATCAAGCCTACATTGCCAAAAACAAGAGCGACGAGCACTACGCCTTGATGGGCCGCGCCATCACCGTGGTGGGCATCCTGCTGAGCATCGCCTGCGCGTATTTCGCCAGGAATTTCAACAATGCCATGGACATCTGCCAGTTGGTCTTTGGCTTCGTCAATGCGCCGCTGTTTGCCACCTTCCTGCTCGGCATGTTCTGGAAGCGCACCACCGGCACCGGTGCCTTCTTCGGTCTGCTCTGCGGCACCGCCACTTCCGCGCTCTTCCACAGCCTCACCCTTTCAGTAGGCAGCAACCCGGGCGTCAAGGGCGCCTACCTCGGTCTGGTCCAAACCTTCCCCTCGGAAATGGCCCAGAATTTCTGGCTCGCCACCTTTGCCTTCAGCGTCTGCTTCCTGCTCACCGCCGGCATTTCCCTTGCCACCGCACGCACCAAGAGTGACGCGGACCTCAAAGGCCTGGTTTATTCGCTCACGCCCCGGCTGGTGGTGGAAAACCAACCGTTCTACCTCAAGCCGGCGGTGCTCGGCTCCGTCCTGCTTGGCATCTGCGTCATCCTCAATATCATCTTCTGGTAAGACCCGCATCCTCCACCCTAACACACCACTCCTATGGGACTCGATCTTCGCAAACCAATCGGCATCTTCTTCCTTATTCTTGGCGTCATCCTCGTCGGCCACGGCTTGCTGACTCAAGGCGCGGAAATGTATGCCAAATCCCTGGGCATCAACATCAACATCGTGTGGGGCGCGGTACTCGTCGTCTTCGGTCTGCTCATGCTCCTCCCTGCCGTGCTCGGCAAGGGCGGCGGCGATGGTAAATGAGCCCCCTATGCCCCTGCCTGGCCCATAACCGGATAGTCGGTGTAGCCATGCGGACCGTCCCCGTAAAACGTCGCCGGGTCCGCTGGGTTGAGCGCCGCACCGCAGCGGTAGCGCGCCACCAGATCGGGATTGGCAATGGCCGCCTTGCCGAAGGCCACCGCATCCGCCGTGCCCGCCACGATCGCCTCGCGGGCACCCTCCGCCGTGAAACTTTCATTGGCGATGTACACGCCGCCGAACGCCTGCTTGAGCGACGGGCCTAGCGACGATTTGTCATGCGATTCACGGGCGCACAGGAACGCGAGCTTGCGCTTGCCGAGCTCGCGGGCGGCGTGCCGGAACACCGCTCCAATGTTAGAATCGCCCATGTCATGGCTGTCGCCGCGCGGCGCGAGGTGCACACCCACCCGCCCCGCTCCCCACACCGACACCACGGCAGCGGTCACTTCCAGCAAAAACCGCGCGCGGTTTTCCATCGACCCGCCATAGACATCGGTGCGCTTGTTGGAGCCGTCCTGCAGAAATTGGTCGATCAAATAGCCGTTGGCGGCGTGGATTTCGACGCCGTCAAAACCGGCACTCATGGCGTTCTCCGCGGCGCGCCGGTAGTCTTCGACGATGCCGGGAATTTCCTCCAACGCCAGCGCGCGGGGCGTCACGAACTCCTTCAATGGCCGCATCAAACTGACCTGGCCTTTGGCCGCAATCGCGCTGGGTGCCACCGGCAGCGCCCCATCCAGATAGAACGGATCCGAGATCCGGCCGACGTGCCAGAGTTGCATCAAAATACATCCGCCGGCCTGATGCACGGCGGAAGTGATGAGTTTCCAACCCTCGATCTGCGCGGCGGACCAGATGCCAGGGGTGTTAGGATAACCCACCCCCTGCGGCGATATCGCGGTGGCTTCCGACAAGATCAGGCCGAACGCACTGCGTTGCGCGTAGTATTCGGCCATCATCGCATTGGGCACGCGCCCGGCTGACGCCCGGCAGCGGGTCAGCGGCGCCATGACCATGCGGTTGGGCAATTGCAAGGCTCCGGCTTGGAGGGGGGTGAAGAGGGGGTCGGTCATGGGGCAAAAGGACTTGATTGGGCGGTACCCTAACGCAGATTTCACAAACGTCAAAACCGATTTTTAGATGGCCGGTGGCGGTGACGAACTCCAAAAAAATCGTAAGAATCCCCTTGCAAGTGCGGCACTGGAGCGCTAGCAAATCAGTCATGCAACCTCACGATGACCCCACGATGACCGGTGGCATTTCAGGCGGCTTACCCGGTTAGATCCATGAGAAAGTTAAAGGTGAATTGGACTCGCAAGTTCCTGGATCGGTTGGGAAAAGAACCCGACCAGGCGATAGCGCAAGCCATGGGAGTGAGCGTGTGCTGCGTCCGGAATAAGCGGCTTAGTCTTCGGAAGCTGCTGAGGGACTATAGCAAAGTTACATGGACGGACGAGTCGATGGCACGCTTGGGAAAGGAACCCGACCAGGCGATCGCCCATGACATGGGAGTGTGCGTGGACAGCGTCCGTAGGATGCGGTGGCGTCTTGGCATGCCAAGGTATACGAGGATCACTTGGAATCCGGAGTTGATTTCCCGCTTGGGCACCAAACCGGACAGCGTTATCGCGCGAGAGATGGCAGTGGGTACGCAGACCGTACGCTTCAAGCGGCGCAGTCTCGGAGTGCCGGGACACAGTGAAATCAGTTGGACGCCCGAGTTGATTGCACGCTTGAGCAAAGAACCGGACAGTGTGATCGCGCGTGAGATCGGAACGAACCCGATAAACATCCGTGCCAAACGGTCCAGTCTTGGATTGCCGACATACAGGAAAATCATTTGGACACCGCAGGTGATCGCACGCTTGAGCAAGGAACCCGACAGGGTGATCGCGCAAGCAATGGGAATCAGCCGGACGAGGGTCAGTGACAAGCGGCGCAGTCTTGGCATGCCGCACAGGCTCGGGAGACAGAAAATCGCGTGGACGCCGATGTTGATTGCCCGCTTGGGGCATGAACCCGACAAGGCGATCGCGCATGAGATGGGAGTGAGCGTCTTTACCGTAGTGGCCAAGCGGCTGAGAATTGGCAGGCCGCTCAGAAGTTATTACAGGGTAACTTGGACGGACGATTTGATTGCTAGATTGGGCAAGGAAATGGACAAATGCATCGCGCAGTCGATGGGGGTGAGCAATCAGACCGTCTGGATGAAGAGGCAAGTGCTTGGAATTCCGAAATACGGCGGAGTCGGCACCCAGCAGATCCAGTGCTAAACCTAACACCTTTCCGGCCAGAGCGTGAATGCCAGGGTCCCTGGTTTCGCGCGAGCCAGCAATATCTGGCCACAATATCTCCTCGCGCGAGATGGATGGAAAGGGCCCCGCCTCAATCCCCGCAAAGCTTAGCCAGTCGCGTGGTTCGATCCACTCGCAGGGCTCCCTTTGCATGTCACCCAAGCCAAGATCCAAGTGAAAGCGGACGAATTGCCTCCCGTCCAGACTTGCTTCCACCGGGTGGCGCGCGCCGCCGTAAGGGGCCCCATCAAGGTCCATGATCGGTTCGCCGATCACGAACCCAAAGAAGTCTCCCGCGTTCCTCGCGGCAGCCTTTTGCAAGGCCCCGATAAGGGACTCTGGATGGAGTGGCTCCGATGCCAGCCCCAGGTCCAGATCGCGCGTCGTGCGCGCCACCCTCAGTTTCAGTTCGAGCGCATAGCCGCCCTTCAACCTCCATGGTGGACTTCCCTCGGCAAACAAGCGCACCAGCAATCGGTCAAACGCCACCTGCCGCCGCATACGCTGAAGGTCGATGCCCTCCGCTTTTGACGCCGCTGCCAAACGATCTTCGAGGGCTCTGCGGAATGCCGAGGCGGTGGAATAGGTGTTCATGGAATCATGCGTCTCCCAAAATCCCAATCATCCATGACGGCAGGTCAGGTTGGGACTTCGCCTGTTTGATTTCCGTCCGGGTGATCAGCCCCCGGCGCTTGCCCCCGTCGAATGCCTGGCGCAGCATCCCCGGATCGGCGTCCCCGGATTTTGCCGAGTCAAGGATCGCCCGCATCGGCGTGGTAACGGTGTAGGTGCGCTCGCGGACCATCTCGTGCGGTTCGAGCCGTGCCATGTGAAGTACCAGCCCCGACGGAATATCGCTGTTGCGGCGGAACCCCGGCGGCACTGTCATGTGGAGCTTCGCCGGGTTGGCATCGGACAGATCGAGAAGGGCCAGCGCGGTGGTGTGCGAATAAACCCCCTGAATGTGCCCGTGACGATCCCGCGACCACAGCGACCACAACGCGAGGTGACCCATTGCCGAAACGGGAAAGCGCTTCAGTCGGTAGATGCCCCGATGCTCACGCGTCCAGTTACCCGCCTTCACATGATAGCTATGGGTGCTGCGAGCGAATCCGGCCTCCATCGCTTGCGCCATGGTGAAATACCCGTCTTGGCTCTCCGCGATGGCGAAGAGCCGGTCAGAACTGGAATCGATCACTGGCGCACGCATGTTCAGGATTCCTGAACATACATGCGCAGGCTTCCCCGACAAGCCCGATTTTCAAACCGCCCGGAACTCCGCAATTCCCGACGCAACCTGAATGCTTCTCTTCCGGGCGCTCGGTTTGGTCCCCGCCTGGGTCAACCCAAGTTTCTTATCATGAGGCTGTAGGCCTTGATGTTGCAGGGATTCGTTTCAAAAGGCACTACAAAGTCGTCTTCGTTTCGGGTTTATTTCATGACGAATTTTCTGGCGGGGCAGGCTTGCTTCCAATCGATGCCGAGACGTTGGTAAACCAGCGCCTGCTCGGCATCCGGTCGGCTCGCCTTGCGCACTCCGATGACCCGCCCGTCCTCAAGGGGCAGGCGCGTGGTCGCCCTGCCTTGGCGTGCCATGCGCCTCCTTGCGTGCCCACTGAATAATGCGTTCCACGCCAACGACCAGTAACAGTTTGCGCCAGTGATGCCTCCGCCTGGCGAAGCGACGGGTGTCGCTTTTTGTCAGGAGCGCCTCGATAAGAGTCTCAAGGTGCTCCATGGCGTGAAATGCGTCCACGATTTGGATGGCCTGCGGGAAGTAGTCTTTGCCCATTTTTTCAAGAGATGGGGCACCATCGACGAGTAGCACCACCTTGGGCACGCCGCCCATGCCGCGGCGCAGGGCTTCACGCCGCAACCCGATGCCGAAATCCGAGGGGCTTTCAAATCCGGCCAGATAGGTGGTGGATTTGTGGTCGCGTTGGGGGCGGCCTTTTTCGTCGAGTCGGTGCTGGGTGAACACGCAGCTCAGCGCGGCCATGCGGGTTTTGGCCTGGCCGTCTGGAGCCTTGCCCTTTCGCCCTATCAGTTCTTCGGCCCGCATGGGCAAGCCGGTGTAGTCAGCTTCGACATAGAGCACGGTGGCGTCGCAGGCTTGGGGCGGGCTTTCCCGGCGCTGCCAAGTGGCGGCCGTCGCGCCCACTCGTAATACTTCCCGCTGGATCTGCCGTTCTCCGACGACAATGCCGCCGACTTCCTCAAGATGAACAACGGCTTTCTGATAGCTGGATTCGTCAGAACCCTCAAGGCAGATGAGGCGGGAGAGCGCGGGGGTGTAGGAGAGTTCCAAGCCGAGGGCGGCATCAGCTGGGTGGTGCCCTTGTTGCTTGCCGGGGTGGTAATAATAGTCGCGCTTAAGGGGGAAGAAGCCAAAGATGCCTTGGACCTCCATCGAGTAGCGCCCCTTGCGGACTTCGCCCGGCTTGGGCTGATAGACGGCATCGATCCGGTCGGCGGCCTCCTGGAGGAGCTGGCCAACCAGTTGGGCGGCGGGATTGAAAATGGCGGTGCGCAACAGTTTTTCCAAATCGGCCACGACGGTGCCGCCGGGTTGGGCCGAGCGGAAGGCGGTAATCAGCTTTTGGATTTCTTCTTCCTGAGCGAGGGTATAGTGCGTGGCGTCCGGCGTTTTTTTTTGGCCCCGTCCTTGCGCGCCTGGCGGGACTGCTCCGAGACCTCGTGGATATGCTCATCAACAAGTTGCTTGAAGTGCTCGTAAGCGGCAATGTGTTCTTGGACTGCGGGAACCTCTTCACGGGGAATGTATTCGGTGACGTTGCGACCGCCCTCGCGGTGCTGGAGGTTGTAGTAGGGGTTTCCGTCAGGGTCTGTGCGGATAACCGAGAGGTGGCCGCGCTCCATGCGGGTAATCGTGGCCATTTTCGCGATTCGTGCGGGTAGTGGGGTGGTCTTCATACGGGAAAAATATATGTATATACATATACTCTGGCAACAAAAAAATGCGCAAGATTAAGAAATTTTCTGACATTGAAGAAATTTGTCCTGCACCCTGCGTAGCGTACGTCTCAACTTCCCGCTTGTCCCCGCCCAACCGGCGTGCTATCACGCAGCCTCGCAATGACAGCCACCCCGCCATGCCCGCACGCCACCTCCATCCCGGTGTCCATCCGGCATCGTGATACGGGCCGATTTCGAAGCAAGGCGCCCGCCTGCGGCGACTCCAACGTAAGCGGGGTCCACAGCGCCGTATGAAGATTCTCGCGGCCCTCTATCATAGGCGTCATAGTTGCCGGCCTATGACAGCTATGAATGAGTCCATAATGAAAGGCGGCAGCAAATTGCAACAGTGGCAAAGTCATCCGGGCATGTCCGAGCTAAAAAAATGGGACTGCTACCCTTCCTCTCACCTCCCGCCAATCCAGAATGGGACTGACGGGAGGGCTTGATAGGTTCACAGTTCCTGAGCTAGGTGGAAAATACTTTGGCACATTTTAACGTTTCAGACGAGTTCGTGAATCAGCCGCGCGTAGGTTTCTGGATGGAAGAAGTAACAATGCAGTGTCATGTCTTTCTCTTTACTTGATCCTTGATCCTTGGATGTTGGATGTTGGATGTTGGATGTTGGATGTTGGATGTTGGAACTCTTTTCTTCCAATTGGAACCTGGGATTTCTGGGATTCAACATTCAACTTCCAATGTTCAACTTTCAAGTTTGAGAATGGACGATGCTGTGACATTTCATGGGCACGGAAAGCGGCAATATGTGCCAAATCATTTTCCGGAATTCATCGCCAATTCCTCGACAATACAATGCCTAGCTCAGGAAGTCTGAGGTTACGCCGCGATGGCCGGGACCGGGGCCTGCTCGGCCCCTGCTTCCGGCGCGTCTTCCGCGGTGCAACGACACGGCATGAGCACACAGAAGGAGCCGGAGGGGTCGGATGTCATGCCGGGGCTTAGCCCGTCGATAAGGCGCATGGTGGAGCCAATTTCCAAAGCGTCCCCAGATACCCCGGCGCAAACGCAATCACCGGTGGCCGGTCCTCCCCTGATATGGTGACCGGGACATGGATTTGTGTGCCGGTCTCTTCGGAATCCCGGAGCGTCAGCGTGAGGTGGCCGGGTTTCTCCCAGGTGAGTCGCACGTAGTTTCCATGGCCACCCTTGCCGTCCAACGAACGCAGCCAAGAGATGAGCGCGGGGCGGTCGCAGGGGGCAGTTCTCGCATGGTAACATTTCCCAGATGTTTTGATGGGCTGGACTGTAAGCGTTGCCGTCATCTTTGCTTGGTCGAGGTGGGCACGGCGGCTGCAAATGGCCGGACCGCCGGGAGATGCTCAGGAATGTTAGAGAGTAAGCGAGGTCTGTAGCGCCGTATGAAGATTTGCGGACCTATATCACAGGCGTCATAGTTCGGTGATCTATGCGCGGTGTTTTGTAGCGGCGGTCTGTGACTGTCGCTGGCCATGGCCAAGCGGCATCTCTTGCGCATCGACGCTCATAGAGCGCCGCTACAATTCATCCCTGCGACTAGCCACGCGGGGACATAGGGAGCATACATAGTCGCGTATGCAATTGTTGCGGACCGCATTGATAGCGTATGAGATTTCCGAATTGAGGTCGTAGGATTTTGGCGGGATTTGCCACCGGCCATGCTGGTATGTGGCTTTGGCATTGAAAAATGCCGCCGTGACCACGGCATCCAGAGTTCTGCGCTGTGGTGGTGTTTTGGTTCCAGTTTTTGTCAAGAATGCTGCCCTGCTTACGGCGGGTTGGACCGGGTGGCTATCTGGTGACGGGGCTTCTGATGGGTTAGAACGGGCGTCTGGGGTGGATTCGTTGATGAAGCTTGCGAGTCACTTGGCGGCGGTCAGGCCGGGATAAGGAGCGACGACACGCTTATCCAACCGCTATCACGCGCCGGAATCCCCTTGCAATCCATGAGGCAAGTCCTAGGCTGCTGGCCGGCGCTGACGTGCCCATGCCAATCATGAAAACGAACCGATCCATCACACTGGCAAGCATCCTGGTCCTGGTGTGTGCCTGCTGCCAGGTCCTGAGTGCCGCG
>JBILFE010000636.1:0-2883 GCA_044351705.1 Luteolibacter sp.
ACCAACCGTTTTACTCCTCTAACAAAGATATTGGCGCTGGCCTGCGCCTTGTGCCAATCCCTGAATGCAGCAGCATTCGACATCATCATCAATCATCTCGGCTACGACTCGCGGGGCAGCAAGAACGTCGTGGTGCAGAGTGCCGCGGAGGTGGATCTGGGGCAGTTCCAAGTGGTCGATAGCGAGGGACGCATTGCCTTCGAGGCGCCGCTGCAAAAGGTGGGCGCGGTGGCGGGCTGGAAGGGTAGGTGGTTCCAGCAAGGGGATTTTTCCGGGCTGGTGCAACCCGGCAAGTATCGGATTCAGGTGAAGGATGTGCGATCGGAGATGTTTGTGTTGGGTGAGCGGGTGCTGCCCGAAGCCTGTCTATCCGACATGTTGTATTATTTCCGGATCCAACGGTGTTCCGGCATTTATGACAAGGCCGACCGCAACATCCCGTTTTTCGGCGATCCGCAGCGGCCACGGGTGGACGTGCATGGCGGGTGGTATGATGCCTCGGGGGATGTGTCGAAATACATTGGGGCCCTCAACGAAGGCAATTACATGAGCACCCAGGAGTCGCCAATGGCGGTGTGGTGTTTTCTGCAAAGTGCGGACCTGCTGCGCCAACAAAAGGGCGGGTCATTGCGCTCGCTCATCCCCATGCTCACCGAAGAGGCATTGTATGGCGCGGACTTTATAGTGCGGATGCAGGATCCTAGCGGCTATTTTTACACCTCGGTGTTTGACGGTTGCACCAAGAATCCAGGCCAGCGCGAAATCTGCTCGTTCAAGGGCCTGAGCCACCCGAAAAACAACGAGATCCAGGCCGGCTATCGCGAGGGCGGCGGCATGGCCATTGCGGCGCTGGCCCGCATCAGCACCCTCAAGCAAAGCGGTGACTATCCGCCCGAGCGCTACCTCGCAGCGGCCGAGATGGGCTTCAAGCACCTGCAAGCCCACAACCTCGAATACCTGCCCAATCACAAGGAAACCCTATTGGACGATTACTGCGCGCTGCTCGCCGCCACCGAACTTTTCAATGCCACCAAGCAGCCGGTCTATCAGGATGCCGCGCGCCTGCGCGCCGAATCGCTGGTCAAGCGCCTGGCCAAGGATGACCGCTACAGTGGATGGTGGCGGGCGGATGATGACGGCACCTGGCCGTTTTTTCATGCGGTGGATGCCGGCCTGCCGGTGGTGGCGCTGCTGCGCTACTTGCAGGTCGAGAGCGATGCCGGGCGCAAAGCCGCCGTGGAGAAGGCGGTGGTGGCATCCCTCCAATTCGAGTTGGCGATCACCAAGGAAGTGGCCAATCCTTATGGCTTGGCCCGGCAATACATCAAGGACGTCGATGGCAAGCGCGGCGCGTTCTTCATGCCCCACCGCAACGAGACCGGCTACTGGTGGTTGGGCGAAAACGCGCGGCTGGCGTCGCTGGCAGCGGCAGCCGTGTTAGGCAGTCCGTTGGCCGCGCCGGAAACCGCTGCGGAGCTGCGGACCTACGCCGCCAACCAAGTCAACTGGATCCTCGGACTCAATCCGTATGACATGTGCATGATGCAGGGCAAAGGGCGCAACAACCCGGGCGACTACGAGGCGGGCGCACCCAATCCGCCGGGCGGGATTTGCAACGGCATCACCTCGGGTGTGCAGGACGAACAGGATATCGCGTTTCTGCCGCCGCCATATGGTCGGCGCGGGGATTGGAGTTGGCGCTGGAAAGAACAATGGATCCCTCACGCCGCCTGGTTGACCCTGGCCCTCGCCGCCGAGGCCGTGGCACGCTGATGGATGGCGCGCCACGCCCTCTGACTGCAAGCCATCATCCACCATTCATCCACCATTCATCCATCATGCTCCCCTACTTAAACCGCGAACTCTCCTGGCTGGAGTTTAACCAGCGCGTCCTAAACGAAGCGCTGCGCGAGGATATACCATTGTTAGAGAGGTTGAAATTCCTCGCCATCACCGCGTCCAACCTCGATGAATTTTTCCAGGTGCGGGTGGGCGGGCTCATGCTGATGCGGCGCAGCGGGCGCAAAGCGCCGGATGCTTCCGGCTTCACGCCGGCCCGATGTTTGAGCGCCATTCGCCAGCGAGTTGTGCAAATGTCCGAAGACCAATATGCGTTGGTTGCCGGCAAGCTGCTACCCGCCATGGATGCCGCAGGGATTCGGCTCATGCAGACGTGCAATCTCACGCCGGGCCAGGCGGCGCAGGTGGCGGCCACCTTTGAAGACAGCATTTTCCCGCTGCTCACCCCGCTGGCGATTGATCCGCTGAGTCTCGCCCCGGCCATTCCCGGTCTGCAAATCATCGTCGCCTGTTGTTTGTTAGACACGGAAACCCAAATCACCCGTCATGCCCTCATTCCCATTCCGGATAATCTCGGCCGCCGGGTGCCGGTATCCATCGAGGGCACTGAGTATGCCTTTGTTCTCATTGAAGACCTGGTTGCCACTCATGCCGGACGCTTTTTCCCTGGTGAAACCGTCACCACCACCACGGCCTTCCGCGTCACCCGCAATGGGGATATCGCCGTGCAGGAGGAAGACGCCATCGACCTCGCCGGCGAAATGGAAGATGTTCTAACCGCCAGGCGCTTTGCCGACACCGTCCGGCTCGAACTGCGCGCGGATGCCCCGCGTGAACTCGCCCGCATGATCCAAAAAGCGGCGGCGGCCGGCCCGCAGGAAATCTATCGTTGCGAGGGGCCGCCGGGGCTGGCGTTTTTCATGGATCTATCCGTTCTTGCCGGCTTCGATCACCTGCGCGATGCGGATTGGCCGCCACAGAACCCGCCATCGATTGTTCCGGGAGCCTCGATGTTTGAAACCATCGCCGCCAATGACATTTTGCTGCATCATCCTTACGAGTCATTCGAGTCGGTCTTGCACC
>JBILFE010000047.1:0-11124 GCA_044351705.1 Luteolibacter sp.
AGTGCCAGTGCCGCTCGTCCGTAAAGAATGAGGCGGGTTGGCCGCGTGAGTTTGGTGTCAAGCGTTCTGAGGATATGCTCGGGGTTATTCATCAAGATGGAACCAGCCAGTGGGTGGCCGCCGGGCCGCTTCGTTGCAGCCCTGGCATCGCTACGAAGCGTGACCAGTGGGGCAGGGCTGGTTCACAGCGTTGCGCGGGTTCGCCTGTCAGCCGCAATACTTCCTGCCAAAAATCCTTGCCGAGCTTGTCGTGCTCGATTCCAGCCCGTGCAATATGCGCCAAAACGCGGATGGCTTTCTCTCGCATCGCAAGGCCCCCAAGCAATGAGGGCGAGATGCCGGGTGCGCGGGCCATCTGAGCGGCGCAGCGGATGGCTTGCAAATCGCAGGGATAATCCCCGACCAATAGCAGAATGACCAATTCCTCGTCTGACAATTGGCCCCTGCCGGGATCCACGGGAGTCATCTCGCTCGTCGGGATGGCATAGTGGCGACACCCTCGGGTCACCGCCAAGGCCATCGCTGCCGCCAAGGAGCCAATCCCCAGTCGCTTGGCTTTGTGCCGCAACAACGAGACGGGAGTGGTGTAGCCGAGCGAGGTCGCGAGAGTCAACATGCTGCTACGTTAGCTACGAGGACAAAGAACCGCAAACAGGGATTTCGGTGATCCCTGATCTCTCCTCACCTCCCAAGCACCTCCTGATACAGTGCCGCATACTGGCCGGCCACGGACTCCGCCGAATACATCGCCACGTTGCGGAAGCCCTCCTGGACCAGTTGCTCGCGCAAGGTCGCCTCATCCAGCAGACGCATGAGTCCGCTGCGGATCGCGGCGACATCCAGCGGATCCACTTTCAAGGCACCCTCGCCGGCCACTTCACCCATGGGCGAAATATCCGATGTCAGTACCGGGCGGCCCACCGCCTGGGCTTCCAGAATCGGCAGGCCAAAACCTTCGTAGGTGGAGACAAAGACCACCAGGTCGCAGGACTGATAGAGTTCCACCACCTGTTCCTTGGACAAGTCGAAATGATCTTCATATTCCACGCCATGAGATGCAATTTGCTTACGCTGAGATTCTGTAAGCCGACCGAGGATGCAGAGCCGCACCGCGATCCCGCGGCACGCCTGCGTCACCCGAGTGAGGTTCTTGTTATTCGTGGTGCCAACTTGGAGCAGCCGCACACGAGCCGCAGGCCATGGCTTCGGCACGGCCGCAAACTCCGGAGCGACACAATTCGGTATGACACGCACCTTGCCGGCTTTGACCCGGCCGATTGCAAGCAGGCGCTTCTTCGTGAATTCCGAGATCACCGTGATGCGGCTCGCCCGCAGACAGGGCAAATACAGCCACAGCCACCAGAACAAAAACCGCTTCAGGCCACGCGCTTCCTCGATAAACCGCAGATCGTGGATCGTTAGTACCACCGGGCACCGCCCCATGCCCAGAACCGCATAATGGATGTCGCCGGTCTGATGGATGACATCACAATCCTTCAGGGACCTCGCCCAAAACAGGTTTGTGATCAGCGAGCGGAAACCCGCACCGCTCCTAGGAGCAGCGGCCACGGTGCAGGCGACCGCTTCTGGATAGGCTCGGCATACATTGGAAAACAATTCCTCAATGCTCCAGAATGTGCCGGCGTGACGGTTGGCAAGAATGACTGTGATTTGGTGCATTTCTAAAGCAATCAAATTCACTACACCCCTTTCGCAGATGAAACCGACGCAACCATTGGATTCCAAAGTGAGCGGGACTTATCAGCATCCAGTTGGTCGAAGTCAGTGTGCCCGCGTGGGCTTTGCGTAGGACTTGACGATTCGGGAAATAATCCACCAAACCACCAAGCTCTGGAGAGTTCCACCTACAATCATCGATACGTTGTTCTCAGCACACAACATCCAGAAAAGTATGTCACAAAACGCCAGCAAGCCCAAATCACCATTGCCAAAAGCAACCAGCGAGCAGGCCCAGCGGAAAAACGCCCCCATGGCGAAACTGCCAATAACCATGCCGTAGAATCCAAAGTTGATATAGAAATCCACCAGCCACGGGAAATTGATTGAAACGGCCGTTCCTGGATCCTTGAACCCGTATTCCGCAGATAAAACCGTTCCATGATCCTGAAGTGGCTTGTTGGGATACAAGAACCGGGGAATCAGGGAATAAAAAATCCCTGTCATGGTTTCCCCATGCATGAACGGCCGCCCGTGGGTGTGGAGGGATACGCACTGACCCAAAAATGTAACGTTCTCAAGCCGATTGGATAAAGTGTATGAAATCGCATCCATGGTATAACCGAAGCTCCAATTGGCGTAGTCGCTGGAAATTATCTCGAATGCCTGGTCGATCCTCTCTGGCAGTCCTCGCTCCTTCTTTATCGCATCCTCCAAACCCATCTCAGTCCGGTGTGAAACGCGGTTTGCGAATACTGGCAGAAATACCACCAACACTACGAGGCCGGTCTTCCACGGAATTTGACGGCGTTTCAGAAACACCGGCATTAACAGGCATACTCCAATGTACACCACGCGCGCTAACAGGGTGGATGAAATAATCACCATGATCTGAAGCAACAAGGCCCCACATGCGTAAAAGAACACCCCGGGCCGAAAGCCGTCCCTGAAGTAGCTGACTAAGGCCAACACGCAACCAAACAAGGTCAAATTGTCCAGGATGGCTAGAACCCGCCCCAATGGTTCCACCACGGCCGGAAACAATACCTTGACCAGAAAATAGCAGCTTCCCGCGACACACATCCAAATCGACCACATTTGCAACTTCGCTCCGGAAAGCCGCAATCCAGATTCGAATATCCTCTTTGAGGTCGATGGTAGGAAGTAGTAAGCGAGAATAAACGCCGCTATGGACAGGGTGGGGTATAGTGCAAGTTCAGTCAAATACTCGGTGGGAATGATACGTCTTCCATCGCCCCTTGGTAGCTGCGAATAAAGAAAAGGCGCAACGAAATACAGCCAGTTGGCAGTGGAAATAATAAAGACGGGAATGTGCCTGGCCTGTCGCGTCTGGATGAAACAGACTAGCGGATAGAGAGATAGAACAAGTCCAATCAATGGGAAGACCACAAGTCGTGGGTATTCCGGTGATGACAAGACGAAGACCAGGACCGCTGCGGCAACGGCCAAAGCAGCCGGCTGCGCCGCTGAATGCTGCAAACCTCTCACTGCCCGAAATTTCGCGCGACGCAAGCCGGGCGAGGATGTGGGATCACTCTCCGCAGCTTTGACGCGGCGTTGCGATGTCACCCCTGCCAGCGTCCGAGCCACGGACTTGCTATTGGTATCAGTGCCGATCATGTTCAATGTAGGTATATTGATTGCGGCAGGCCTTCATCCGGTGATGAATAACCTGCGCGTAAGTTGCCATTTTTCGCATGCCAGGGCGAATAACATGGGGCAGGCCAATCCCATGAGCGTCAATGGGACCCAATGAAGGCGTGTCAGGTTATCGCACATACCGAAAATTCCGAAATGGAGAAACATGATGACAACGGAATAGTAACCGAGCCCCGCTAAAAGCCTCGCGAAGCGGCAACGCCCAACCCACGAACTCAGGAGTATGACTATCAGGGTGAAGACCGGAGGGATCACCAGGTCCCACCCCGGAGACCCGTATTTGAGGCATTTCATGTCATATTGAAAATCAATCACCCCGGATAGGTCCATTTCAATCAAGACCATGGCGAGGAACAGGACGAGGATAAGCGACTTGATCCGCAATCGGGGCGCGGTCATCCATTGCAGGATCCAAGGCCCGAGATAATAACCCATGGCTACATAGCAAACCGCCAGGAGCGACACGTCGATGTTCCATGGGATGTAAAACGAAATCCCGGACTGATGGAATAGATAAGCTTCGACATGTGCTAGAATATAAGCGCCGGATAGCAATAAATACTGAATGTGTCGGCGCTTGACAAATGTCTGGAGCAAGGTGAATGCTGCAATGGCAAAGAACAAACATGTGATGAACCAGAAGGTGCCCAGTTCGTATCCCACAAACCGGCCTCCTACGAGCAGTTTCTGCACCGTTTTTTGCAAACTGAAGGGCGAGGCATGCGCAAAAAGGGGCCTGAGCAGGGTCAGCAGCAAAAAGTAACTTATGTAAAGAAGGAAAAACTTATTCGCCTTCCGGAGTAAATCGGTCCGTGCTGCGTGCCAAGTGTCGTTCTTTCTGAAAAGGAAACCGCTGAGCACAAAAAAGGCCGGCATGTGAAACCAAAAAATGTACCTCGAAAAGGGTGCCCCCGAATGTCCGATAACAACCAATAAAATCAATATGCCTTTGGCGATATCAATGCTCTGAATCCGTTCCGAAGCGGGAGGTTTGCCGCTCGTATTGCCAGCGGAGGACGTTATGGCATTTCCATTATCAGGTGGCACGGGATCCTGCATGACATCCGTATTGGGAAATATTAACACCATGGACAATTGCGGATCACAATAAACGGACCTGATCCAGAACCCGGGCCAGTCTTTCTTTATAGCTATAGCCGGAGCTTAAGCAACGTTCCATTCCGTTTTCGGCGATGCCTTGGCGCTCGTCCGGGTGATCGAGATAATAGCGGGTCTTGCGCACCAGATCCTGATCGTCCCTGAAAAAGACGGCCTCCCGGCAATCCGCGAAAAGGCTCTCATGTTCCTGGGAGTGTTCGGCCAGCATGAAGCCGCCGCATGCCGGAATCTCCATGCTGCGTGTGGTCTGCAAATCGCGGTTGCACTTGCGCAGGAAACATAGGTTGATGTCAAAGGCGCAGAGCGCGCGTGCATAATCATCACCCCATAGCGGGCGATTTTCGATCCGCATCCCGGACGGCACATCCTTCATGCGTTCCCAAGTGTAGCCCCACACGCGAACCGGAATCCCGGCAAGGGCGAGACTGCGTAATAACTCAGCTCGTTCTGGCTCCCACTGGCCAATAAATCCGACGGGGCCACCGAGGCGCTGGCGGTCCATATCGTCGAGCGGCACGGGACGATGGGTGTGCGGGTCATAGGCATTCTCCATGAACAACACTTTGGGGCAACCTAGAGCCTGTAGTTCTGAGACATGATAGCTTTTGGTGCTGATATAAAAATCATAGAGCGGCAATCCTTGAAGAAAATGGCGGGATTGATTGCCCCTGTTCATCATGTCGTCGGGAGAAAATCCGACGATACGACATTGGGGTTGGCAATGACGGGCTAGTTCCAGGGTCTTGGCATGAATCGTAAGACCCTTGTCGATCCACAGCAGATCAAATGGCTGGTCATGCATCATCCTGAGGATCGATGCATTCGCCTTCACCCGGTCCTGCGGACCGACAATCCGCCGCCAGATGCGCGAGCACAGCGTGGGCTTGACCACCATCTGCGTGGCTTCTGCAGTGCTCACATACGTGAGTTGATGTCCAAGATCCAGAAGCGCCTGCGCACGCTGCATGGTGGTGCTTCCATCAATGATGGGACCTACATAAAGAATGGAAAGGTTAGGCATGCTCATCGAGATGGATGATCTTTATAGCAGTTTTTGATAGAAATGGATGGCGTCCTGAAGGATCATGGAAATGGCTGCAGCGTAGCGCGTTGGGTGGGTGGCTTCTAACATCCAGGTCCGTCCTTGATCTGCCATCCATTGACGTGCAGCTTGGTCAGTTGCCAAGGCATTGGTTAACGTAGTAGCGAGGGAGGTAGGATTCCATTCATCAAAGAGCAAGCCGCCGCCGCTGGATTGGATGCTGGTAGCCGCGCCGCCCGCGAAGGCACCTGCTAGCACCGGGATGCCAGCATCCCAGGCTTCGAAGATCACTCGCCCCAAAGGTTCATACAAAGATGGGCACACCAGCCAGCGCGACTGCTTGTTAATTTCATGCACGCCGTCGTGATGACCAAGAAACTTCACTGATTTCTCCAATCCAAGGTGGTCGGTTATATCTCGCAGTGCTTGTCCGCAATCGTTGATAGCGCCGACAAAGGCAACTTTTGGAGCATTGCCGTCCAGCATCAACAAGTGCAAGGCGCGAAGGAAAATCTCCTGCCCTTTGGACTCGCAAAATCTTCCCACACAGACAAAATCCCATTGAATGGGCACCGAATCGTTAGCGCATGCTTCATGACTGTTAGCACTTTGTGGGAGGTAGGCATCCAGCAGCATCGTACACGGAATTTCTTGCAGATTTGGCTGGGCTTTCAGCAAATCCGCAATCGGTTGGCTGATCGCAATGAGCTGGCGGAGAAACTTGGGAGAAGGCCGCAAGGCATTGAGATACTCGACGTCCTCCTGCAATCGTACATGAACGACGCAAGGGAGTCGTGCTAATCGGCACGCTAGCAAGGCAATACGAGTAGCCCCCGCCTGGTTGACATGCAGAATATCAGGGCGCCATGCGAAGATAGCTCGAAGCAAGCCGCAGAGGGCCCACAGCCTGGCTATCTTGCCCCGGAGATGGAGATTCGCTGGAAACGTAGGGAAGCAACGCACATGGCGTTCCTTGAGTTTTTCAATGAGGGGTGTCGCAGGCGGACAACAACAAGCCGCCGAAAATCCGGGGATCTCACCGATGAAATCCAACAAGGCCCGCTCTGAGCCCCATAGGAGTCCAGCAGGATCAAGAGTGAGTAATCTGCGAGGTGCAATCATGGCGATTATTCAATGTGTGCCTGTATGGTGATAGATGGAACGCACTTGTTTTACTTGTCGGCATAATTGATGCTTGGTGGCTATTAGATATGAGATGGCTAGGCGAAGTCTAATTCATATTGTGTAGTTATAGACGCACAAAAACCAAGGCTGTTTGTCCTTCATGTCCGCAGCTAGTCTGGTCCTTGACCATCTTGCGTCGGAGCCAAGTCAGTGCTAGATATAACCATTGTTTCCATGTAACAGGATGAAGGAATGGGCCTATAAAATGCCATTCGTGGTTACTTGTTCCCAGAAAATTCAGATGTTCATCGATAAGCCAGGGAGGAAGGATTGAAATGTGGCCACCACCAAAGTAGTGTGCGCGGCTAAACCAGTTGAATACACCGCGTGTGAACATGGTAATGCAGGAAAAAGTGTCTAGCGGATTGGGGGTGGAAATCGCCAACAGGCAGCCAGGCCCGCCTGTGCGAATCATTTCTCGCAGAAAATTTCTTGGGTTTTCGAGATGCTCTATGATTTCGACGGCGCATATAGCTGCAAATGGACCCTTTTGATCCACAGATGACAGGTCGCGGCCAAGATCTGTCTGGAAACAGGGTTGGTCTATCAGTTTCCATCCAGATATATCGAGATCAAAAGCCACTACTTCAAACCCTAGATCGCGCAAACGCAGGCTGAGAGCTCCATCACCTGCTCCCAGATCCGCCACACGACTTCCGGGAGGCAGGCATTTTTGTAGCATTTCGCCAATCTTTCGATGGACGTTCGGTATGGCGTGGACAGGAATACCTTTGTAATTTTCCTGAGTATTGGCGGCGCCCTTGTGTCTCACTTGGTTGACGGTAGCTTCATTGGGATTTGCTATACCTGTGGTGGTGTCAGGTGGCATATTATTCTCTGATTTGTGTGGGCTCATGGGCGTAATTCAGTGATCGTTTTAGCATTCTTTGGATATATTCCGTTTGATTTTGGTTTTGCATTTAGCCAGTCGCGATGTGTCATGATCAGGACTTATTTTTGTTTGCGCCTGAAGAGGGTGTTGGTCAAGGTTCGCAAGGTCGGCAGGCGGAAGATGTTTTTTAAGCCGCCTGAATTGTAGCGCATGACGGGAACGATGAGCAGGGCTCCGATCATAATACGCAGTCGGGAAATATGGTGTTTGCGGATTACTGCGTCCCAAGCCGCATACCATTCGTTAGTCATATCGGTGAGATTCGCTGACAACTGTCCGGGATGTTGCCGGTAAAAGCAGACAATTTCGGGTATCCAGAGACAGCGTCCGATCAGGCTCAGACGAAGAAACCACTCGGAATCCGCAGCATAGCGTAGGGTTGAGTTCAATTCACCTGCTTGTTGGTGAATTTCACGCCGCCAGAACGTAGTCGCTTGATTAGGGGCACTTCGGCCATAGAGTGACAAATGCCGTAGGTTTTTCAGCACCATTGGCCTTACGCTATCCTTGATGTTGCTGCCCGTTTCCAAGTAGTAGAATCTGCCGAAAATAAGGTCGTTTCTACGGTTCCCCAAATAGTGATTGGCAACATGGAATGCAGAAGCAGCGTAGAGGTCGCTAGCTGGTATCCACGCGCGGATGTTGCCAGTGGCTAGGGCAAATCCTTTATTGATAGCATCGGCATAACCGCGGTCCGGTTCACTGATCCAGCGGGTGATCCATTTTGCGTATTTGGCAATGATATCCAAGGCGCCATCGGTGCTGCCGCCGTCGATGATGATATATTCGAGATCCGGATACCCTTGGAGCAAGACCGAGCGGATGGTTTCTTCCAAATAGGCAACGCTGTTATAAGAGGGGGTGACAATGGTAATGCGATCGTAATGACTGATGGCGGGATCACCAGTGATCGGGGTGTCTTCGGTCCACGGCCAGCCGGTTTTGCCGGAAGGCGGAGGCGGCAATTCATTCAAGCGTGGGCAGTGCATAAGTTATTGATGGAAAGATGTGGGATGAGCCAAGATGGTTTCGTAGTAGCTCAGATAATGGTGGGTCATATGGGAGAGGCCAAACTCGTTGTGGGCACGTTTACAGGCATGCTGTCCCATGCGGTCGCGCAGAGAATCGTCGTCCACTAACATGCCGATGCGCGCAGCCATGAGCTCGGCAGCGCCGACAGGCACGAGGAAGCCACTTTGGCCCTCGGCGACCTGGTCCGGGATTCCGCCCACGTCGCTGGCGACGACCGGCAGGCCGCAGGCCATGGCTTCGGTGATCGTCAAGCCCCAGGCCTCGGCTTTGGCGCCATGGATATAGACATCAGCCGCTTGATAGAATTTTGCCAGAGTCATGCGGCTGCTCGTATGGGCGATGAAACGCAACTCACAATCGCCGATCTGCTCAGGTGGGGCATCCTCACCAAGGGCAAGAAAGATCAGTTTTTGCCGACCGGAACGGTTGCCCAGTATCTCAAATGCACGGCGCATGGTTTGATAGTCTTTCCAGATGTTGTTACGGATGCCAGTGGCAGCGAATAAGAGGATCGTCACATCGGGTGGCAGGTCCAAATCCAGCCGCGCCTGGCTCCTGTCGCCAGTCTTAAAGATAGAGAGATCGATTCCATGGGGAATGACCCTGGATGAAACCATAGCTGGTGCCAGCATCGAGTCCTTGGCCTTGTTCATCAACCATTGTGCAGGTGCCACCACGTGCAATTTGCTTTGTGAGTAGATGTGTTGCTTGCGTCGCCAATTGTAGGCAGTGGCATCGCGGGGGATTGCGGGATAAATGCTCAAATCCGGGCATTGTCCGCAGCCAGAGCGCCAGCGATCACAATCAAAACCATGGGAACAATGACCGCTGAGCATCCATGCATCGTGCAGGGTCACCACGGTGGGAACTTGTCGGCTCAGCCATGGAAGCGCACGCAGATCAAAGTAGTGTCCGTGCAAATTGTGAAGATGGATGAGATCCGGCTTCGCGGTTGAGTCATTCAGCAAGTTCCAAGTCCCGGGGAAATCAAAGTCTTCGTGGCCGAGCATCACGCGGGCAGAACTCAGGGGGCGGCCAAGTGCGCGCGCCAAACGTTGGCTTCCATTTGCTTGACGGAAAGACTTGGTGCAAAAGCGTGCCCATGCATGGCGTGACTCCTCGTTGGCGATTTCAAATACTTGGTCGCTGGCGGAGTGCTTCGCGCGCACCGCCATGTGGGCGGTATGGCCAGCCGCGTTGGTCGCTTCCAGGAGATTAAAAGCCAACTGCGCAGCCCCACCATTCCTATCCATGGTGTTGATATGAAGAATCCTTTTAGGGTTCATTGCTTAGCATATGCAAAGATTGGTTCAAACAATGGCCGAAGAAGCATGGCACCAGCTGTGGAGAGGTGATTGTCATCAATATACAGGGCTGTGCCATCTGTGATCACTCGACAAATTTGATTGGAGTCATCTAGGAGCAAGGGCGTTGGATTCAAAATGCCCACATTGGGAAATTGGGTGGCAAGTCCTTCAAAAATTGGATTTTGATGCTGAAATGCTGCGTAATGCTCTGGAAGGGGCAAGCCAAGTGTTTTTATGTCTCTGCCATGCCAAACAGCGGATGCCAGAGCCTGTGGCACGTCATAGGGCTGTTTGGGGACTTGTCGCAACAACCAGATTTTGGTGTGCGTTTCCTTTAAGGCATTGAGTGTATCCAGCAGGCCTCGTCGCAATCGGCAGGTTTCTGGGGTATCTGTCATATACGCACCCCAGTTTGCAACAAGAAGGACGTTGGGTACCTGGTTGTTTTGGATAAACGCCACTATCGCGTTATTGAACGGGACACTATCTGTTAGGAGGTCGGATTTTGCACCTATAAAGCCCACTAGAGGCGGCGTGGCTGAATGTGTTGCTGCGAGCGCTCGAACAGAGGTTGAGTTGCACAAATCATGCAACACGGGCATGACTGCCATCGCGTGACTGTCGCCCCATACAAATATATCCACCGACTGCTTGGTGTTGCCGCACCCTAACTCAACAAACTTTCCAGCCGATACTTCTTTCAATGTGAGATCATGATTCCATATAACTTTGTTATCATCTTTGATATATTGCAGTGCGTTTTGGGGAATTCGATCGGGTATTCCATGCAGTTTGAAGATGGCCAAACCCGCGAGCAACAGGATGGCGGTGGTGCTAAGGGCGAAAGCAAAGATTTGAGATCTCGTGTTGAGGATGACACGCTGGCGAAATGGCGTTTCCACAAATTTCCAGGATAGGACAGCCAAGACCAGACTCATGAGCAAGAGCAGCAGCCGCTGGCTCGTGGAAATGGGATCTATCGCCCAATACTTGAAGAAGACGAGTATCGGCCAATGCCATAGATAGAGAGAGTAGGAGATCAGTCCGATGAACACCACGGGACGCAAGGCGAGGAGTTTTCCCAGTGATGTCGACGCGTGACCGTTGGCCCATATGATCAAGGAGGCCCCCAAGCAAGGCAGCAGAGCGGTTAGGCCTGGAAAGCGGGTTTCGCTATTATAGCAAAACAC
>JBILFE010000721.1:0-3048 GCA_044351705.1 Luteolibacter sp.
CGGCAGATCACCGACGGACCTTTTGACGACATCGAACCCGCCTACCTGCCGGACGGTGACATCGTCTTTTGCTCGTCGCGATCCAAGCGCATGGTCCAGTGCTGGTTCGTCCGCGTGGCCACCATTCACCGGTGCCGCGCCGACGGCGGTGATATCCATGAATTGTCGTGCAACCTCGAGCAGGACAACACGCCATGGCTGATGCCGGACGGGCGCCTTCTCTATCAGCGTTGGGAGTATATCGATCGCAGTCGCGTCCAGTTCCACCACCTGTGGACCATGAGTCCCGACGGGACCGCGCAAATGGTTTACTTCGGCAACATGCATCCCGGCACGGTGATGATCGACGCCAAGCCAATCCCGGGAACCGGCAAGGTGGTGGCATCGTTCTCGCCCGACCACGGCCGGAAAGAACACGAGGGCGTCATCACCGTGGTCGATCCGTCTAACGGACCGGACGACCGGTCGATGGCCCGCTCCATTTCGGGCCAACAGATGTTCCGTGATCCCTACCCCTTGTCTGCGAAAGGATATCTCGTTGCGGGGCAAACTTCGATCCGTGTGCTCGACGGGGCCGGAGGAATCCACAAGCTCTACGAGTTGCCTGCCGAGTGGCGCAAGGACGGCTGGATCCACGAACCGCGTCCGGTCCAGACCCGATCCCGCGAGCGCATCATTCCCGCGATGACCGACCGGACCAAGGCTACCGGCACGGTCACGCTGGTCAATGTTTACATCGGTCGCAACATGTCGGGTGTCAAACCGGGCGAAATCAGGAAATTGCTCGTCCTCGAGGCATTGCCCAAGCCGGTCAATTTTTCCGGCACGCAGGAACCGCTCTCGATGGGTGGCACCTTCACCTTGGAGCGTGTTTTGGGCACGGTGCCCGTCGAACCCGACGGATCGGCCCACATGGTATTGCCCGCGCTGCGCAGCTTGTTCTTCGTCGCGCTCGACGAAAACAACCTGTCCGTCAAACGCATGCAAAGTTTCATGACCGTCCAACCCGGGGAAACTCTGGGCTGCGTGGGATGCCATGAGGAACGGGGCAAGAGCCCATTGGGTGGTGCGCAGCGCCTGGCGATGCAGCGCCCGCCGGACCGGATCACCCCGATTCCGGGCATTCCGGATGTCTTCGATTTCCCGCGCGACGTGCAGCCCATCCTCGACCGGCATTGCCTCGCTTGTCACGGGTCGGTGCAGACTCCCCAAGGTGGACCCAACTCTGGCGGCGTTCTGCTAGATGGCGGTCGCGGGCCGATCTATAGTATCAGCTATGTCACACTGACCCAAAGGGCCCAGTTCTCCGACGGGCGCGACGCCGGCGGCAACCGCGCACCCAGAACGATCGGTTCTTCAGCCAGTCCACTGTTGAAAAAACTTGCTGGTGGACACCACGACATCAAGGCAAGCGCGGCTGACCAGCAGATCGTGCGGCTGTGGATCGAAACAGGTGCCCCCTATCCGGGCACCTATGCCGCGCTCGGATCGGGAATGATTCCTCCCGTCGGCAATTCCAAAAAAGTCCGCTCGGTTGTTGAGCAACGCTGCAACGAATGCCACGACAAGGAACCGCGCAGCGGTGGTGCCCTGAACTTCGATACGATCTTCAACTTCACGGAACCTGAAAAATCGCTGGCGTTGCTGATGCCCTTGGCATCCGAGGCCGGCGGCAACGGCCGCTTCCACAAAGGCCGCAAAAGCGATGGTCAAGCCATCATCATTTTCAAGGACAAGTCCGATCCGGATTACCAAACCCTGCTAGAAGCCGTTGTCGCCGGCAAGACCGACCTCGGGAAGATCAAGCGCTTTGACATGCCGGGTTTCCTGCCCAATGAGCATTACCTGCGTGAAATGAAAAACTATGGCGTGCTGCCTGAGGATTTTGATCCGCAAAAAGATCCGCTCGATCCCTACGAACTGGACCGGCGTTACTGGAAATCGCTGCAACACCAACCCGCCAAAACGCGACTCATGAGCATCACCAAACCAGAAAAGGAACTAACACGATGACACGACACCTGATGGCCGGGATATTGCTGTGCGTGCAGCTGGGGTGTGTTGCATTTGGTGGGACGGATCCTGTGAAGGGTGCCCCTCATGCGGCTGAGTCAGAATGGATCTCCCTGTTTAACGGAACTGACCTTACCGGATGGAAAGGGGATCCCGGGATCTGGCGGGTTGAGGATGGCTGCATTGTGGGTAAGGGCGCATGCACGGATCATCCGGGGTATAAGTCTTACCTGATGAACCGCTCTCGTGTGTTCACGAACTTCGTGTTTGAAGCCGAATTCAACATGTCGAGCGGAAACAGCGGCATCAACTATCATTGTCATGATTACGATCATGAGGCGAAAAAATTATATGAAGTGAGCGGATATCAGGCTGATATCTTGTCCATGGATTTGTATGACATTTACACGACAGGCACTGACAAGAGGTATTTCCTCAAAAAGGCGACCTGTCCTCCGGCCCAGATGAGCCAGTGGCACACCCTGCGAATTGAGGTGAACGGCAATAGGATGACTCACAGTCTCAACGGTGTGAAGTGCCTTGAATTCGTTGAAAATAACGTGAATGGTGGATTCCGTGAAAAGGGGTTTTTTGCGCTGGAGTTCCATGACAACGGGACGCAGATCAAATTCAGAAACATACGCGTAAAGAGCATCGATAAGACAAAACCCTGATTCTAGCGTATGACGAGTTGGATTGTTATGTTGAATGAACTTCTTTTCCCCGCCATCCGGTCCGGACACCGACAAGTTCGGCTGCCGGTCACCCGCTAAAATCTGTCTAACAAACCGCCACAAAAACACCCATTTTCGCCACTTTTTGGGGGTTTGCTTTACACTGCTTTACACTTGCTGTTAGAGAGGAACCGGGCCTATTTCGGGAGTCTTGTAAGTTCACAACTCGTTCACCCTCAATACATTGCAAATCTGGAAAAGCGCAAGAACTAACAAAACTTTTCTGTTATTTCGTGCAAAAAAAGTGTAAACCTGAAAAAACACCTTTCACATGATTTGGAGGGGGGTGGGGAGACCCGAG
>JBILFE010000671.1:0-2695 GCA_044351705.1 Luteolibacter sp.
GACTGGCGCTGGTATTGTTGTTAGGACGACCGGGCTTGCGCGATGCCAAACTAACAGGAGTATCCGCCGCCGCGGGGGAATCCGCCCCGTTGAAACTGGTGCCGTCGGCGTGGTTGGCAGGTCATCCGGCGATGGTGGCCGCCCGCGCGCGACGCGACCAGGCGGTGGCAACCTTGCGGCGTGCCGGACTCGAACCGCTGCCTGATGTGAAGGTCGGCTTGGCGGGCGGCCGTGACGAGGCGGCCAATGAGAACCTGATGGCCTTGCGTTTTTCCGTGCCACTGCCGTTGTTTGACCGCAACAAGGGCAAACGCCAGGAAACCGAGGCGGCAGTGCGCGAGGCCGACGCCGGAATCGTGGCTACCGAACATGCATTGATCGCCGAATGGCGCGCGGCTGCGGCCCGCCACAAAGCCGCCGCCCAACAAGTGGCGGCCCAGCGGGAGCGCATTCTACCCAAAAGCGAGCAGGCATTGAAGCTGGTGCAGACCGGCTTCGAGGAGGGGGAATTCGATTTCATCGACCTGCTTGACATTCAACGCACCACCGCCGAGGTCCGCAAAATCTACCAGAAAAAGCTGTTTGAATTGAACTCCGCGCGCGCGGATCTGGAGGCCTTGACGGAGTTGGTGCCAGCTAGCTAACAACAAATCACAAATGCCAGGACATGATTACTAACATACTACAAGACATGAATTTATTTTTGAGAATCATCAAGGGACTGGGAGCTGCCGGCGTGGTTTTGCTGGCGGCCTGCAAGCCGCCGGCAACCGATAGCCATGCCGGTCACGGCCATGAGGGTGAGAGCTGCGGGGAAAGCGCGCACGTCAAGGGCGGGGTCTGCCAAGAGCACATGGTGCCGGAAGATTTGTGCGGCATCTGCAATCCCGACAAAATCCCCGGCCTCCAACCGGGTGAATCATTGCAATTGCGCCTGGCCTCCGCGCAATCGGCCGAGGTGGCCGGGGTCAAGACCGCCAAGCCGGAGCAAGGCCTCATGGCTGATGGCATCGAATGCTACGCGGAATTCGGCTTCAATCTCAACAAGTTCGCTCAAATCGCCGCACCGGTCGGCGGGGTGATTCAGGATGTCTGCGCCGACCTCGGCAGCAAGGTGGTGGATAAGCAGCCGGTCGCCCGGATTTGGTCGGCGCAAATCGCCGAAGCCGTGGCCAAGGCGGTGCTCACCCACCAGACGCTGGAGCGGGAGCAAAAGCTTCGCGCCCAACAGGTGACCTCGGAAAAGAACCTGCAGGAGGCTGAGGCCGCCCATCGTGCGGCTTGTCAGGGCTTGCGCACGTTCGGCTTCAGCGAGGCCCAGATCGATGAGCGCAGCCGCAAGCCGGAGGAGGCCGTGTTGCTAGATGCACGCGCGCCTTTTGACGGCGAGATCGTGAGTCGCACGGCGGTGCAAGGCGCCTTGGTCGAGGCCGGTGCGTCGTTGTTCACGCTGGCCGATCGGGCGGTGATGTGGGCCGAACTGGCCGTGCCTGAGACCGCCTTATCCCGCCTCAAGCCCGGACAGGAAGTCGAGTTGAGCGTCGATTCGCTGCCTGGGCGCAAGATCACGGGCAAGCTGACCTGGATTGGCGCCGAGTTGGACGAGACCACGCGCATGGCGCGGGTGCGGGCCGAAGTGCCCAATCCCGACGGGCTGCTCAAGGCGCGCATGTTCGCGAAGGCACGCATTCTAACAGGTGAGGGTGCCGCAGCGCTGCTGGTGCCGCCAGCCGCCATTCAACGGGTGGACGGCAAGCCCTTGCTGTTTGTGAAACTGGAGCCCGACCTGTATGACGCGCGCGCGGTGCGTCTTGGGGCGCGGGTGGGTGACGCGTGGATTGTCGCCGAGGGCTTGAAGGCTGGCGAGGAAGTGGCCATCGAGCACGTTTTCGCGTTGAAGTCACAACTGCTGATTTCGCGTCTGGGTGCGGGTTGTGCGGACGACTGAGAAAGGATCTCCATTATGCTCAATCATCTCATTTCATTTTCACTCAAGAACCGTCTGTTAGTCTGCATTTTTGCCGGCTTCCTCATTCTCTACGGCGGCAGGTCGCTGCTGACCTTGCCGGTGGACGCGTTCCCGGACACCACCCCGGTGCAGGTCCAGATCAACACGCCCGCCCCGGCCCTCAACCCGGAGGAGGCCGAACAGCAAATCACCATGCCCATCGAACAGGCGGTCAGCGGCCTGCCCGGCTTGTCCAACCTGCGCTCGGTTTCCAAGTTCGGACTCTCGCAGGTGGTGGCCACCTTCGAGGATGGCACCAGCATCTATCTGGCACGGCAGTTGATCTCGGAGCGCTTGCAGGGCGTCGCCTTGCCGGAGGGTATCGCGCGGCCGGAACTCGGCCCGATTTCCACGGGATTGGGCGAGGTGTTTCACTACGCGGTGCGCTCCACCAATCCCAAGCGCAGTCTAACGGAGTTGCGGGAGATCCAGGATTGGGTGATCAAGCCGCAACTGCGCAAGGTGCGCGGCGTGGCCGAGGTCAACACCTGGGGCGGCCTCGAAAAGCAATTCCACGTGGTGGTCGATCCCGCACGCTTGCTGAAATTGGGCATCACCTTCGAGCAATTGGCTGAAGCCTTGCAGGCGAACAATCACAACGTCGGCGGCGGCCAGGTGGTGCGCGCCGGTGAATCGTTGTTAGTCCATGGCATCGGCCTGGCCACCGACGTCAAACAACTCGGTGAC
>JBILFE010000604.1:0-3018 GCA_044351705.1 Luteolibacter sp.
CGCCTCAAACACAAATTCCGGTGACAGGCCGATCCCACACACCTCGAGCGTTTCACGCCGACCGTTGATCACCACCACCAGCGATGCCCCGGGCCGCAAGCCGTTGGCATCCGCAAACGCCTCACCTAACACGACCTCCCGGCGCGCATCCGGCTGCGGCATGCGGCCACTGCGCAAAAACAAGCGATTGAGCTTCTGCGGTCCGCCATCTTCCGGCAGCGAAATGATGCGGCCGCTTGCCGGCTCCGCGACGCCTGGCAAATCCAGCGTCACATTCACCGCCACCCGCGCCTCCACCTGCGCCACTCCCGGCATCGCCACCACCCGCTGCACCACCGCCAACGGGGCGCGCTTCAAGCTGGCAAACACATCCGCCATGGCGTTTTGCTGATAGTAGCGCGCGCGCGTCGATTCCAAGGTGAAAATCAAACTGCGCGTCATGATCATCATCGCCAACCCGCAGGCCATGACCAAACTCACCGCCACCACCTGGCCCTTCATCCGGCCCAGGTCGCGGATCAGTTTCAAATCCAGCGGATCAAGCATGCGCACAAAATTTTCGCCTTCACCACTCCAGGGATGATGCCGGCAGCCGGTTTGGGTTGTGGCGGGTCCTAACGATCCTGCCATCGGATAGATAGAGCACCCGGTCGGCCATTTCCGCCATCACGGCATTGTGGGTAATGAGCACGGTGAGGGTGCCCACTTCGCGGTTGATGCGTTCGATCGCCTCCAACACGGTGATGCCCGTGGTCACATCCAGCGCTCCGGTCGGCTCATCGCACAACAACACCTCCGGCCGCTTCGCAATCGCCCGCGCAATCGCCACCCGCTGCTGCTCACCGCCGGATAACTGCGATGGAAAATGATCCATCCGCGCCTTCAGTCCAACCATTTCCAAGGCCTCCTCCGGCGTCATCGGATCGCGCGCAATCCCGGTGATGAGCGCCACATTCTCCCGCGCTGTTAGACTGGGTATCAAATTGTAAAATTGGAAGACAAAACCCACACAGTTGCGCCGGAACAGGGTGAGAGTGCTTTCATCCGCCCCGTCCAACCCCCATCCCTTGTAAACCAACGTGCCGGACGTCGCCACGTCCAGCCCGCCTAGAATATTGAGCAAGGTGGACTTGCCGCTGCCAGACGCCCCCAACAAAACCACGAACTCCCCCGCATTGAGATCGACGTCGACGCCATGCAAGGCCACCACCTCGACCGCACCGGTGTGATAGACCTTGCGCACCCCGCGCGCTTCGTACACACACTTCCCTATCAGCGGCGGGGAAGGTAGGGATTCAGCGTTCATGCAGCACAGCAAGCTTAGCACGCCACAGCGTGGGCACAACTCTTTAGCACCACGCCCCCACACCCCGCAAATGCTGCGAGGCGATTTTTCCCCTCCCCATCAGGGCATTGATGCGCTAGAGTCGGGCCATGGGCGCAGTGACAATAGCGGAAATGCGGGCAATGGAAGCCCTGGCCATAGCCAACGGCGGATCGGAGGCCAGCCTGCTTACCCTCGCTGGCCAGCGCCTGGGCCACGCGCTGGCGGCGTTTTTCCCAACCCCCGGCACCCTCATCGGCTATCTCGGCAAAGGCCACAACGCCGGCGATGCGCTCGTCGCCATGCGCGTGCTGGCTGAAGATTATGGCTGGCACACCGCCGCCCGCGCCGCCTTCCCGCTAGAGCAATGGGCACCCCTGACCCGCGCCAAGTGGCAGGAGGCGGCCCCGCTCGGATTGTTAGACTCGCCGCCGGATGGGCGCGATCTGCGGCGCCCGCTGGTTTTGTTGGACGGGTTGCTCGGCATCGGTGCCTGCGGCGCGCTGCGCGAACCACTGCTGTCACTGTCCGTCGAAATGGCTTGGTTGCGCCAACACGCCGGAGCCCGCGTGGCCGCCGTGGATCTGCCCTCGGGGGTGAATCCGGACACCGGCGCCATCTCCGCCGGGGCCGTTAGTGCCGACGTCACCTTCATGATCGGGGCGGCCAAAGGCGGACTTCTAACTTCCACGGCGGCCGCCGCCACCGGTGCCCTGGCGCTCGTCGCGGTGGCACCACTCACCCCGCCGCCGGGTGGTGATCTCGAACTGATTTGCCCGCAAACCTCCACCGCCGCCAAGTCGCCGCGTCCCTTCGACTTCCACAAAGGCATGGCCGGACGGGTGCACATCCTGGCCGGCTCGCCCACCTACACCGGCGCGGCGGTGCTTGCTGCCAACGGTGCCTTGCGCGGCGGGGCCGGCATGATCGTGCTGCATGCGCCCGCCGCCGCCGCGCCCGTGATTGCCGCCAAATGCCCCTGCGAAATCATCGTCCGCGCCTGCGACAACCCGCTTGAAATGTTAGAAAAGGCGCCGGACGCGCTTGTGATCGGCCCCGGCCTCGGGACCATGAGCGAGGCCTTCGCCGATGGCCTGCTGGAGTTGATCGACCGCGCCACGCTGCCAATCGTGTTGGATGCGGACGCGCTCAACTTTTTGGCCCAGCGCGGAAAACTCGATGCACTCAAGGCAAACCACGTCATCACCCCGCACCCCGGTGAGTTCCGGCGCCTCGCGCCCGATCTGGCGGAGCTACCACGCGAGGCCGCGGCGCGCGCGTTTGTGGCCCGCCATCCGGTGACTTTGCTGCTGAAAGGTTGCCGCACGCTGGTCACCCGCCACGGCGAATCCCTGTGGTGCAATGCCACCGGCAGCCCGGCCATGGCCA
The DNA here is from genome assembly GCA_044351705.1 of Luteolibacter sp. Classification (GTDB taxonomy): domain Bacteria; phylum Verrucomicrobiota; class Verrucomicrobiia; order Verrucomicrobiales; family Akkermansiaceae; genus Luteolibacter. The sequence continues at coordinate 2,714 of JBILFE010000604.1, forward strand.
CCGGCGGCCATGGCGACCTGCTCGCCGGCGTGCTCGGCGCTCAACTCGCCACCGCCACCCCGCCCGTAGCCGCCGCCACCACCGCCGCCTGGCTCTGCGGCCGCGCCGCGGAAATCGCCCTAACCGACAGACAGTTTTCCGAGGAATCCCTGACCCCCAGCGACCTGCTGGAACGGCTGGGTGCCGCCTTCAACGACTGGCGTGATGGCCGACGATAGGCAGCGCGGCAATCTCAGACTTCCTGATCTATGCAATGAATTGTCGAGAAATTGGCGATGAATTTCGGAAAATAATTTGGCACTTTT
>JBILFE010000605.1:0-3011 GCA_044351705.1 Luteolibacter sp.
CTCTTTGCATTGGGGGCACAGCGCCGCGTTGGCGGAAGACGGGTGGCACAGGATTACGAGCCATACGAGAAACGGGATGAACAGCGCTTTCATAACGGAGGGATAATCGTTGAGGAATCAGGTTTCGGATTCTTGATCGATTTCATGGTGGTGGTGGGATGTCTTCTCCTCCTCGTTATGGGCTTCGCGGTGGCTTGCGGTCACACAATCCGGTTCCCGCGGATGACTTGTTGATACCATTGGTAACTTAACTTCGGGGTGCGTTTGCCGGTTTTGAAATCGACATGCACGAGGCCGAAGCGGCGGCTGTAACCGGCAATCCATTCGAAGTTATCCATCAGGCTCCAGAGAAAATAGCCTTTTACCGGATAGCCTTCCGCCAGTGCGCGCTGGACGCTGCGCAGGTAGGAACGCAGATACATGACGCGGGCGGTGTCGATGATCTCGCCGGTGGCGGTCAGCTCGTCATCGGTGGCGCAGCCGTTCTCAGCGATGTAGAGTGGCAGATCCTTGCCGCCCGGGCTGCTGGCGATCGAACGGATGACCCAGTAGATGCTTTCGGGGAGGAAGTTGAGCCACGGCAGGAGCATGTTCGGGTAGTTGCGCGGAAGCGGCAACACCTCATGGCCGGCGGGAGTATCGGCAGCGCGCACGTAGTGGCCGGTATAGATGTTGAGGCCGAGGGCATCGAGCGGCTGGCCGATGATCGCCATGTCTCCCTCGCGGATGTCCGGGGCGTCGGTGCCCAATGCCGCCAGGGTTTCCGGCGCATAGTTTCCTGATAGAATGGGCAGCAGGATGGTGGCGTTGTTTACCGCTGATAGAAACGCGCGGCCGGCGGCGGCAATGTGTTCGGGAGTTTCCATCACCGGGACAAAAGTGTCGCAGTTGATGACGGCGGAAACCTGCGGCTTGCCGGGGGATGCGGCGCGGATCGCCTGGCAGGCCATGCCGTGGGCCAGCAACGCGTGGTGGACGGTTTGGCGCACGTCCTTCCGGGTTGGCACCAGCGTGCCGGGGGCGAATGGTGGCTGGATATTGACGCCATAGCCGAGACTGGTGAAGCACAGGATTTCATTCATCGTCATCCAGCGGGTGACGCGGTCGCCGAGGTGTTTGACGGTGACGGTGCAATAGTCGGCGAAGTCGGCGACGATTTCCCGGCAGCGCCATGAGCCGTATAGATCCTCCAGGGCCTGCGGGCTGTCCCAATGGAAGAGCGTGGCATGCGGCGTGATGCCATGCTTGAGCAGCGTGTCCACCAGGCGGCTGTAGAAGTCGAGGCCCTTGGGGTTGACCGCGCCACGGCCGTCGGGGATGACGCGTGACCAGGAAATGCTGAAGCGGTAATGGCCAATGCCGAGGTCCGCCATGAGCCTCACGTCCTCCTCGAAGCGGTGGTAGTGGTCGCAGGCGACATCCCCGGTGTCGCCGTTGCTGACGCGGCCGGCAGTTTTGCTGAAGGTGTCCCAGACGCTGGGTTTGCGCCCGTCGATGGCGGCAGCCCCTTCGATCTGATAGGACGAGGTGGCCGCGCCCCAGAAGAAATCCCGCGGTAATGACGCAAGCCCGGATGGCGGTGGCGCTGTAGGCCGCACGGGGGATTTCGCCATGGCCGGTCCGGCCGCCATGGCGGCCGTCACGCTGGAACCTGCGCCGAGAAATCCGCGCCGGGTCATGCAGGCGGGTTGATGTTGTGAGGATGGTTGATTCATGGATTCTATGGAGTGGAAACCTTGAGGCGGCCGAAGACCTGCGGTTCGGTTCCTCCCGGTACGGTGATGGTGACTGTGTCAGTGCCGGCCTGCGGGGTGTCGGGCTGGATGGCGACCATGCCACCTGCAACGATGGGGACATCGGTCCAGCCGGATAGATCTGTGCCGTGCTGGAAGACCTCGGTCGTATCCGCAGTGGTGGAGTGGATTCGGCGGAAGGTGAATACGAGGTTTCCTGATGAAACGGTGGCGGTGGGAAGGATTCCGCTGGATGCGGCGCGCGGGTTGCCGCCGAACACGTATTCGAGGAGATTGGCGATGCCGTCCGAATCACCGTCGTCGCTTGGACCGCCGGTCAGATTGTGACCGAATGGACCACTCCATGCGGTGTAGCTTCCGGTGGCGGATTGGTTGTTCACGGTGAGCGTGCCGGTGCCGGTAATGAGGGTCGAACTGCCGGATGAATAGACACCGGACGGCATGCGGGTTCCTCCGAGCCAGAGTTGGTTGACCACATCCGTGCCGGTGAAGTTCAGGTTGAGTTTGGCACCGCTGGCAACGAGCACGTTGGCGGAGTCCGCGAGCCCCGTGGGTAAGGTGCCATTGCCAAGGCTGAGGATGCCGCCGGTGACGGTGGTGTCGCCGGTGTAGGTGTTGGTATTTGTGAGCGACCATGTGCCCGCGCCGGATTTAGTGAGGCCGCCATTTCCGGGAATTCCCTTGCTAACCAGGCCGCTGCCGGTGCCGGTGAGGGTGAGCATGCCACCTGAATTGCTGGCGATGCCGTAGTTGGTGTTGCTGAAGCGGATGTCGAGATTGATGTTCCAGCGTTGGCCTGATGGAGCATCGGATTGCAGGGTGGCTCCGCTCGTGCCGATGGTGAAGCCCTGGCCTTCGGCGGTGCCGTTGGAATTACCGGTGAAACAAATGGTTCCGCCGTTGATGACCAGATTTCCGACGCTGTAATCCAATTGACCCAGGCAACCATTTCCGTCCCATTGATCGACTTCGAGAATGGCGGCGTTGTTGACGCTGACGGTTTTGCTGCCCCAGCCTAGGTTGGAGTAAAGTTTGCCGCCACCGATGAGCGACAAGGTGCCTTCGTTGATGGTCGTGTAGCCGGTATTCGTGTTGGTGGCGCTGGTGAGTTTGAGCGTGCCGGGCCCGGCTTTGACCAAGCTGGCGGTGCCTGAAATCGCGCTGCTGATGGTGGTGGTGCCGGTGGGCGTCGTGATGATGGCGGGGGGGCCATTCAAGTTCAGCGCGTACGACTTCACCGTATAGCCTGCGGTGTTG
>JBILFE010000607.1:0-3007 GCA_044351705.1 Luteolibacter sp.
CGATGATTGCCAGCGGTTTCGATAAGCCTGATCGTGAACAATTTGACCAGATGGGCGAGTTGCTCCATGCGCTGAAAGCCTATCGCGACTGGACCGGAGATGACGCGCTGATCCGGGAACACCGAGCAAAGTTGATTGCCATGGTTGAACGTACGTTGCGCCCGGAATTTCGCGACCAGACTGGCATGGTGCACAATCGCCGTGAGTTCTGGGAACGAACCTTAGACGATGCCTACGAACTCGCCTACCAGACGTATGTCATCCTTGGCCTGCGCGACGCGGCCGCCCTGGCGGAACCTCTGGGTGCTGCCGAGCATGCCGCGCGATGGCTCGGCGAGGCCGAGCGAATCCAAAAGTCGATGCTCGAGTTGCCTGGCCGGGCGCTGGTCGAAAACGAATGTCTCATCAAGCGCCGGGCCGTGAGTGGCTTACCCGTGCGGACGATTCGCATCGGTGGTGCTGCGGATGTCCCGACGAAAACGGAGCGCACCAACCTGGCCAACCCGGATGCGACCATGGCATTGCCCATTGCCTACGGGCTGGTGCCGCCGCAATCGGCGCTGGCACGCAACACACTGAATGAACTTGAAAAACTGCGCGATGGACGCTGGTCTGGCGGCGGCTACGAGCGATACCATTCAAGCGGCCAGTGCGATCAACCCGGCCCGTGGTCGTTTGCGACCTGTTTCATCCTGCGGGCCCAGCACGAAGCCGGCGACTTTGATCGCAGCCGCCGCACGCTGGAGTGGCTCAACACGGTACAGGGCGGCCGCACCGGTGCGTGGTTCGAGGCAATCCCCCTGCTTCGATCCCAAGCCCCGACCTCGGGCATACTGCCGTGGACTTCAGGTGAAGTCAGCCTGTTCGTTGTGCGCCACCTGCTGGGTGTCAGGTTTGAGGGGAGTGCGGCCATTATCAAGCCGGCACTCTATCCGGACAGCCCGCCTGTCACGGCTGATCTCCGGTTCAAGCGCGGTCGACTGCAGCTGGAGATCCCCGGTGGCGGATCCATTGCGTTTGCCATGGTCAATGGCAGGCAGGTGGAACCGCGAAAAGATGGCGCGATTGTACTGCCCGCGGATTTTGAAGGTGGCAGCGTGGTTTTCCGGACGGGAAAATGAGCCACGCTGGTTCCAAGGCCCGCCTGCTTCCTCACTCGGTGGCTGCCAAGCGGGCAAATCGCTTGCCGGTGCCGCCGAACGGAATGTGGGCCTGGATGTCATAGAGTCCGCCAGCGGTGGTGACATCGAAGACAATGCCACTGCCCGGATCCGTATGCTGGCCATCGCCGACGAGAACCTCGACGGGAGTCCAGCCCCCGAGGTCATCACTGTATTCGACGTAGAGGTGCGCCGTCGGCCCCATGTCAAGCACACGGGTGAAATGCAGGGTGAAGAATCCGCCGCTGGCCCCCATCACCTTGGGCAACAGGTCGATGCTGGGTAACGCGTTGGTACTGGCCCCGAGGATCCATGCCATACCGTAGGCCACGCCCTCGCTGTTGAAGTCGGTGAAGGCATGACTGCCGGCCCAGTTTTGATAGGGAGTCGGGGATGTGCCGGAGTTGACCGTGATCGGCAAGCTACTGCCATTTTTGCCACCGCCAGTCGCTGTTAAGGTCACGCTTTCCGCCACGTTGTCCTTGGTGTAGATCGTGAACGTGCCGCTGGCAAGGGTCTTGTCATCGAAGGTGCCGTTGGCATCGCTGTCGAACTGCGCGCTGCCGTTGCTCGTCATCGTCACCAGCGTCGCGCTGTCTGTCCTCACCGTCCTGCCTTCGGCGTCCTTGGCCGTGACCGTGACGCTGAACGGCGAGCCCGCCGTCTGCGGCGAAGCCGCCGTAACATCAAAGTGGTGCAACGGACCTGGTGTGCCTTGAACGGTCAGCACGCCGCTGCCCGTGAAGTAGGTGTCGTTTTCATGTTCGGCACCCGAACCGGTCTTGCCCCAGGTGCCTGTGGCTTGCGGCACTTCATCGAAGAAAAGGGCATCGACTGTGTCCGTGTCGAAGTCCTTGGCGATGGCCCCATTGTTGTTCAACTTGAGGGTGCCGCCGCTGAAATCTATCGTGCTGGAGGCGTTGCCAAATAGACCTCCTGCGCCGAGATTCAGCGTCCCGCCGGTAAGCGAGAACGTGCTGAGAGGGTGGTTCATGTTAATGGAATACAGGTTGGCGGTGCCGCCGGATATGGAGAGGAATGATGGCCCATCCCAGCCTACCCGTGTCTCAGAGTTTATGACATTCAACGTACCACCGGAAACGTTAAGTTCGTTGTTGTAAACAATTATGGAGGTGTTGAAATTGGCAGTTCCGCCAGAGATGTTCATCACGCCTCGGCCCCACCAGCCGATCCAGAAGTTGCCGCCCGTATAATCCAGCGTGCCACCGGAGAGGTTGACCGTGCCGTCGGCATTATCTCCAATGTAGAAAGTGCCGGAGCTGATCAGCCAGGCGGCGTTACTGATGTTGAGTGTGCTCGGCATGGTCTCGCCCACATAAATTCCCGTGTAGCCTTCGATGGTGCTACCGATGACTTCGTATAAGCCATCCACATAGAGGGGCCCCGTGACAGCCGGATTGACTGTGATCGACGAACTGTCGCCATTCTTGTCACCGGCAGTCGCTGTTAGGGTAAGGCTTTCCGCCACGTTGTCCTTGGTGTAGATCGTGAACGTGCCGCTGGAAAGGGTCTTGGTGTTGTCCCCGAAGGTGCCATTGGCATCGCTGTCGAACTGCGCGTTGCCGCTGCTCGTCATCGTCACCACCGTCGCGCTGTCTGTCGTCACCGTTCTACCGCCGGCATCTTTGGCCGTGATCGTGACGATGAACGGCGAGCCCGCTGTCTGCGGCGAAGTCGCCGTAACCTCGAAGTGGTCCAGGGGACCTGGCGGGACCAACACACCTGGGATGGAGACATCGTCCATCATAATACCGCCCCAGCCTCCGTTTTTGATGCTAACCAGGTCCAATGTGTAGGCAACAGTCGGGCTTAAATACGGAGACAAT
>JBILFE010000609.1:0-3006 GCA_044351705.1 Luteolibacter sp.
ACGCCCGGCATTGTGTTTGCGCGGGCCGTAGTTGCGGCGTTGCGCGTCGCGCCGGCCGCCGGTTGACGGCTTGGGGGGATTGCCGCCGCCGGCTTTCCCGCAACTGTGACGCGTGGCCAGCGCCTCAATGTGCCAGGCGTGATCGTCCCAGCGGGGAATCGGCATGCGGATGATCTTTTCAATCTCGCGCAGGTATTCCAGTTCCTCCTCCGAGCAGAAGGAAACCGCGCGGCCATCGGCACCGGCGCGCGCGGTGCGGCCGATCCGGTGCACATAGGCTTCCGGTTCGTTAGGCAAATCAAAGTTCACCACCAGACCGACGTCCTTCACATCCACCCCGCGGGCGGCAACATCGGTGGCCACCAACACCGGCGTCAGGCCCCGCTTGAAGCGGTCCAGCGCCTTCTCACGCGCCGCCTGCGACTTGTTGCCGTGGATCGCGTCCGCGGCAAAGCCGGCGGCACACAGGCCCTTGGCGAGTTTGTTGGCCCCGTGCTTGGTGCGGCTGAACACAATGGTGAGTTTTTGCTGGGTCGCCGCAGCCTGGCCGCGCAACAAGTGATCCAGCAACTGGCGTTTGTCTTCACGTGCCAAAAAGCAGACCTGTTGGTCGATGTTTTCGGCGGTGGTGGTCTCCGGCATGATGCTGATATGCGCCGGATCACGCAGGATGGTGCGGGCCAGCTCGACAATGTTAGGTGCGAGGGTGGCGGAGAAAAACAACGACTGACGCTTCACCGGCAGCATCGCCACAATCCGTTTCACATCGCGCAGAAAGCCCATGTCGAGCATCCGGTCCACTTCATCCAGCACGAAAAATTCCACTTGGCTCAGATCGATGTGGCGTTGGTCGATCAGGTCTAACAATCGGCCCGGGGTGGCCACCAGCACATCGACGCCGCCGCGCATGGCGTTGACCTGCGGCACCTGGCCGACGCCGCCGTAAACGAGCGTGTGGCGGAAGTTGACGTGTTTGCCATAGGTGGCGAAGCTCTTGCCGACTTGGCCGGCGAGTTCGCGGGTGGGGGCCAGTACCAGCGTGCGGCAGGACCGCGGCCGGACATGGCGGGGGTGCTCATGCAGCGCGTGCAGGATCGGCAGGGCAAAGCCTGCGGTCTTGCCGGTGCCGGTTTGGGCACAGCCTAACAGGTCGCGGCCTTGCAGCAGCAGCGGGATAGCCTGCGCCTGGATCGGGGTGGGCACGGTATACTCAAGCTCGCGTAAAACGCGGTGAAGGGGCGCAGCCAGTGGCAACGCCTCGAATGGGGTCGGGGTCATGTGTCTGATAATGCCAGCTCTAACCGATTAGCGGCGGCGGGCGGGGTGATGAGCGATGTGTGATGAACCTCAAACAATCTCTCTCATCGATGAAGACCGGACAAGGGCAGTGCCGATCAAGTGGCATTGCGGTGGCACCGTCGCCGGTGCGCAGGGCCGCTATATCCGCTGCCCGGTGCTTGGCAAGACTTTTCGCGGTTTATTTTCAGGCCGGGCATTTGTCACTTGTCGCTCCGCGTGCAATGGCTGCGCACTCAGGCACGGGACTTGGAGTGCGGCGACTCGTCGCCGCCAGTGGTGGAGGTGGACTTGTCCACCGTGGCTGAAATGCCAGACGGCCAACCCGCCTCTGCGCAGAACATCGAACATCGAACATCGAACATCGAACATCGAACATCGAACATCGAACCAAAGAGCGCAAACGGCCTGAGTGATGCACTTCTTTGCTTCGGCTCAACGGCATGGACATGCGCCGCCCATTCTTAAACTTGAATGTTGGAAGTTGATAGTGGCCCATCACCGCGTTGTCACCACCGCGCCTGCGAAGAGCCCGCGTTGCGAGTTTTGTGCGGGGGGTGCTAATCCAGAGCGGTGCCGGGGAATGTGGCGGTGTTAGATGGTTTCGCGCCGGCAGGCGGCACGAAAGAGAAATCGTCGTCAGGCACGGACACAAATGAGAAATCGTCGTCGGCCATGGGATCGATGAGGGCCGCCGGGGCATCGGTCACGCAGGCGGGCGGAGCGGTGCCGGCGGCTGCGGCTGCGGCTGCGGCTGCGGCTGCGGCTGCGGTGTTAGACGCGTCAAGGTTAAGGGCTGGGACAGTTGGGGATTGCAAGTCGCGCGGAACCTTATCGATGGGTTCGAGGTTTTGAATGGTGGCGGCGGCGGGGGCGGCCTTGAGGTCCTCGAATTTGCGGGCACTGATGAGGACGCGGGTTTCGAATGATCCGACCGCGCTGTTGTAATGATCCACCGCATTGCCAAGGGCGCGGCCCAGTTTTGAAAAGTGGTCGGCGAGTTTGCCGAGGCGTTCGTGGAGGGCGCGACCGAGGATGGAGATTTCGCGGGCGTTTTCGGCGATGGATTCCTGGCGCCAACCGTAGGCGACGGCACGCAACAAGGCAATGAGGGTGGTGGGGGTGGCGAGGATGACGCCCTGGTCCACGCCACGTTCGATCAGGCCCGGATCGCTTTGCAGGGCCGCAGAGAAAAACGATTCGCTGGGCAGGAACAGGACGGTGAACTCGGGCGTGTGGGCGAACTGGGCGGTGTAGTTTTTCGAGGAGAGTTGTTGGATATGGGTGCGGACCTGGCGGGCGTGGCGGAGCAGGGATTCCTCGCGGACGGTCTCGTCGGTGGCTTCCAGCGCATCGAGATAGGCGTCCATCGGGGTTTTGGAGTCCACCACGATGATCTTGCCTCCGGGCAGGCGCACGATCAGGTCCGGTCGCAGGTTCTTGCCCTCGTCGGTGGTCGTCGAGTGTTGGGTTTCGAAGTCGCAGTGCTCCTGCATGCCGGCGAGTTCGACCACGCGGCGGAGTTGCATTTCGCCCCATTGGCCGCGGCCGGTGGGTTGGCGCAGCGCTCTAACGAGCGAGGCGGTTTCGCGCTGGAGGCCGAGCTGGCCGTCGCCGAGCGAGCGGACTTGGGCGCGCAGTTCGGCGTAGGCGTCGGTGCGGTTTTTTTCGATTTCGCCGAGGCGGAGTTCGAATTTGCCGAGGGTGTCG
>JBILFE010000610.1:0-3005 GCA_044351705.1 Luteolibacter sp.
TCGGCTAACATCGCGCCGCTACAAGGGCCGCCCTGTAGCGGCGGTCTGCGACCGTCGCGGACCCAGGCAAGGCGCATTTCTTCCGCACGACGCTCATAGAGCGCCGCTACAAGGCTTTCGCGCCGCTACAAGGGCCGCCCTGTAGCGGCGGTCTGCGACCGTCGCGGACCCAGGCAAGGCGCATTTCTTCCGCACGACGCTCATAGAGCGCCGGTCAGGCAGGCTCCGCTTCGATCAAGTATTCCGTTAGCATTTGTTGCTTCACGGGGTGACTGTGACATTGCTGAGTTGCGAAGTGTTGAGCACGGTGTCACTGCCACTGGACACCGCAAGACCGATGTAGCAGTTCGCCGCCATCGTGAAATTGGCTTTGCCGACCGAGGTCCAGGACGTGCCGTTCGTGCTCTTGTAGGCGGTGATGCGGGTGCCTGTGCGAACCAGGCGGACCCATGTGTTAGGAACGCTGCCGGTGTTGCTGTTGGTTATGGAGTTATTGCCTCCGGTGGACGTGCGGCGCACCCAGAGAAAGGCATTGGACCCAGTCATGCCCATGAAGGACTGGATGGAATTGGTGGCGAGCGAGTTGCGAATCATCACGCCGACGCGTGACGCGGTGCCGGTGTTTTGGAGAGCGCTGATCCTGGCGATGATTTCGCCATCGCCGCTGAGTGTCTGATAGGTGAAGCGGAGCTTGTCACTGGTGCCACCCAGCTTGCCCGCTGCGGTCTGGGTGAAGGTTGCCGCGTTGTACGCCGTGGAACCGGCAAGTTGTCCGCTGCCGATCTCGGTTGTCACCCAAGGCAAGGGTAGCGAGCCGAGCACGGTGATCCGCAGTTCCGTATCGCCGGTGGCCTGCGAGTCATCGGTGGCGCGCACGGTGAATGAGCCGAGACCCGCGCTGCCGGCGGGCGGCGTGCCTGATAGATCGCCGTTGGCCGCGACATTCAACCACGCCGGGCCGGATACCTTCGAGTAGCTCAGGGCATCACCGGCATCGGCATCGCTCGCCATGCCAGCCAGACTTTGGCCGGTGTAAGCGGCGCCCTCAGTGGCGTTGGTGGCAATGATCGGATTGAGGGTGAACACCGGTGCGTGATTGACCGCCGTTATGGTGAGGCTCACCGTCGCCACCGCCGAGTCGATTGTCCCATCGTTGGCTTTGAATGTGAAGCCGTCGGCGCCATGGTAATTGGCTGCCGGCGAGTAGGTCAGGGTGGGTGCGGTGCCGCTGAGGGTGCCGTGTGCCGGCGGGGTCACGATGCTGTATGCCAGTGGGTTGCCGTCGGCGTCGCTGGCGTCCAACATGACTGCCAGTGGCGTGCCTTCGGGGGTGGTTAGGGATTTGGAAATTGCGAGCGGGGCATGATTCGGCGGTGTCACCACCGCCGCGCCTTGCAGGATGTTGAGTTCTGCCACCACGCTATTCGGGTCCGCGTCGAATATCGTTAGAATGCGCAGTCTCACATAACGTCCGGTCATGGAGCTGAACAACACTTCCTGTTCGTCCCTGCTATCGACAAAGTTGCCGGTGGCCACCGGTGTCCCCCATTGAGTGCCGTCGGTGCTGACATAGAATTCGTATTGGTCGATGTTGCCATTGGTGTAGGTGTCCTGCCGCGGCAGATACCGGAAGCCGCCGAGCGGATAGGTCGCGCCGAGGTCGATCTGGATTTCATGGGGTGGCCTGGTGGCGGGATTCAAATAGTCGGTGGCCCATGAGGTTTTGGGATCGCCGTCGAAGGCGCGGGTGGCGGCAAAGCCGTTGCTGGCCTGGCTGTCGACATAGCGCAGCGTCCATGCGGTGCGCGGAATCACCGACACCCCAGTGGTCGGCGGCACCGGAATCTGATAGGATATCTCGCTGGACGGCACGCTCCGCAGGCCGGCCCGATTGCATGCGCTCACCACGAAATAGTAAGTGCTTCCTTCCGCCAGGCCGGACACGGCGGTGGAGGTGATTGATCCGGCCTCGATGATGTTAGGATGGGCACCGGGGGTGGTGCCGTAGCTCAATTGATAGCTGGCGATGTCGGTTTCGGGATTGGGGTTCCATGCCAGGGTCACGCTGGCGGTGCCAAAAGCCAGGGCGGGACTCAGCAGCATGGCAAGGGCCAGGAGGGCTCCCCCCCCCCGGGCTGGTGGCATGACTCGCGTTGAATCATTGTGGATTGCGGCGGGGTGCCTGGTTGATATCGTGTTGAGTTTTGACATGCACCTACCGTAGGGGTGTCATGGCCCCTCCCGCGACTGGGGTGTTCCCTGCCACCACAGGGAAAATCCTTGGCCGCCGCGCGGTGGCCGCATTTTAAGGCGGTGCCTCCTATTCCGCCGTCCGGAGCTTTTCAACCTCGGACCGGATTTCGGTGGGTGCCACTCGCAGCCATTCGGCTTGGCGCTCGGGTGTTTGTTGCCACAGGGATTTGGCCATGCCGAGCACGGCTTCCTGCCGGATGGTGGGTTGCGCAATCGCCGCGATCCAGCTCATGGCTGCCGGCAGATCGCTAAGCGCCCATGCGGCTACCACCGTTTGCAAGGCATCGCGACGGACTTCGCCGGCATCAAACTCACTGACCCAGGCCGCGGCTGCCGCAGGCGAGTGCGCCGCCCAGCGCTGGATAACCTGCACCACCGCCACATCGAAGTCGCGGCCGACGACACCGGAGTCCGAGAGCAATTTGGCGGCACGTTCCGGTTCTTTTTCTGCTAGAACAAGGGCGATGTTGCCGAAGGCCAGTGATTTTTCCTCATCGTTAGCCAGCTCCGAGGCCCACTGCAGGGCATGATCGGTGTCTTGCTCTGCCAGACGCATGGCGTAGTGCTGGATGAGCTGGTTTTTCTCGGCGCTGCCAGCGATCAATTGTTGGAACCCTTCACTTGCCAGCTCGGGGTCCAACTCCAATGCTTCCCACACCGCTGCTGCCAGTGCCCGGTTGCGCTCTTGTGGCGAGCTGATCTCGCGGGCGCTTTGCAGTTGCGCACGGACCTCATCGCGTGACTGCGACAAG
>JBILFE010000611.1:0-3004 GCA_044351705.1 Luteolibacter sp.
GAGAAGTCAAAATAGGCGTACGAGGCGGGGCCACCACGCAAGACGGGGGCCGTGTAGACGAAGACAGGCTTGCCACCTGCATCGACCTTGTAGTCATCCGACGCTTTCTCCCCCTGTGGGGCGGGGTATGTGACAACGGTATCTCCGGCAAGCGTAGAACTTGCCGTGACCCCCAGGAATAATGCCATCAGCATCACTGCTTTCAGGGGCAGTGTTGGCAATCTCGATAATGCGAATAGTTCCATAGACTCTTTCTCTTCTGCATCGTGCAGGATTTCTTTTAATCTTCTTGCGGCGAACATCTTAAGTGTACCGGTGGGCGGGGAAAAGGGAGTTCCATGTCGCAGGAGTTTGATTTCCTGTCAGCCCCTTTCGTAATCCTATAACACCTGTTTTCCGGCTTGGACAAGGACGGTCTGAATCTGTCCGTCGCGGACCAGCCGCAATTTGAAAGCGCCATCAGACTTCACTGTAACGCGGAGCCGCTTCGCATCGAGCGGATCGGCTTCCGCCACCAGCGAGACCACGTGTCCTGCGAAACGGAAGCGCTCGCAACCCTGTCGCGCGCTAGAGCGCAGATTCCAGGTCAGCTCGTTTTCCGGTGCGTTGGGTTTCAGGCCTATCGCGTATTCAAGCAGGTAAAGAATCGGCCCGAGCCCGCTCCAGCCGACAAAATCCTTGCCGGTTGGTTTTCCCGGGGCTGCCGAGTCGGGAGCATAGTTCTCCCAGATCGTTCCGGTTTCCTTGAACACACGGCCCATGATGTCGAGATGGTTCAGCGCGATCTCCCGCGCCAGCGCGTCGTGGCCATAGTGATCCAGGCCGCGGATCACCATGGTGGTGGTAGGCGCCCAGACCGCGCCGCGCCAGTAGCCGCCCGCCGGGTCGTAGAACTTCTCATCCGCGGCCAGCGTGGGCACACGGTGCATCCGGGCAAAGGTGGCGGGATTCTTCAGCTCGGCCACGAGGGCGCTCGCTTGTGCCGGCGACGCGACCCCGGCCAGCAATGCCCAGTAGGCCGCGACGGTTCTAACCGGTGCCCGCTCCCCCTTCAGGGTCAGGTCAAAGTAGAATTTCCGTTGATCGTCCCACATCAGGCTGTTGACCAACTGTTTCAGACGGTCGGCGTCACGGGTGAACGCCTTGGCATCTTCACGCTTGCCTAACATCTCTGCCATGGTGGCGAGCTGCCGTGCGAACATAACCATCTCGCAGGAGATGTCCACGCCGCACCCGCCGCCTTTCAGGTAGAGATTGCGCGGGGAGTTGTCCATGCTGGCCCAGTCAGTGATATACAGGCCGTTGCCCTGCTGGAGGTATTTCTCCAGCGCGCGGTAATATCGCACTAACGGATCGTAAACCAGCCGGAACCGTTGCTTGTCGCCGGTGAACCGATAGCTCTCCATTTCAGCCCAGGAGAAAATCGGATGATTCAGGGAATCGAGCGTCAGGTTCGGCGGCGGCTGAGGCTCGGCGCGCCCCACGTAGACCACCGCATCGCTTTGTTTAGGCTCGAAATTGAACGTCCAGCCCCAGCGACTGAAGAGCGGTTTGTGCTCGCGGTTCACCCATTGAGCGAAATCCACGCCTGTGGTCCGGTTGATCTCGCGGCCGATTTCGCCGTCGGCGTACTGCCTGGCGTAGAAATTATCCAGTGAGCCGATGCCCGGCACCAGCGGGTGTGCCACGTTGCAGAACATCGTCATGAAGCAGGTGTCCCACAGGAAAATATTCTCGTTGAACGCCGCGTCGATGAACTGGGAGACCATTCCACTGCCCGGCTTGGGTTCGTTGAAGTTTCTGAAGCCCAGTTCCCAAGCCTTCCAATACATCTGCACCCACTCCGGCTTCTCGTCAAAAATCGGCGACGGCAACTGACCGCGCAAATCATCGAACTTGGGCAGCGGGCTCGGAACGTATTCTTTCTTCGCAAAGAAACGACCTTGGACGGGCTCAGTGGGTTGGACAACTTCTTGCGCTATGACGCTGACCCCGAGCATCAAGCTGATCCCGAAAATAATGTTTCCTATTTTCATCTGACATTTCCCCATGATTTTCGCCCTGCGACCTTCGCGGGGTAATGATTGTTTCATTGACGCCATCTCAATCCTCGTTCTCGCCATATCGGACTACTGAAAAAAAAACAAGATTTACCAATTTGTCTGTGGGGCTCTCACGCTCTCAATCCGCTGAGATCAACTTCGAGGCGCTTGTTTTCCTTGATTAGCTCATCCATGGTGAGCCGGCATTTCCTGCTCGCCGCCTCACGACCCAGGATACACGTCAATACGCCATCAACCGCCCGCTGAAGCGTCTCATTCTCAAATTTATTCTCCATCACATTCTTATAGAAGCTAGCAATGTTTCGCTCCACTCCGGCACCGTAAAGGTTCACAACCTGCCCGCCGCCGAAATGCTTCGGTCCGCCGCGCAAGAAAGATTTAGAGTAGTAGTGCACAGTAGCATTTGCATTTAGACCGTGAATCCTGCAACTAAGATCCGGATCCGTACCATTTGCAAGTGCCTGACCATAATGATTATGAACAATTCCACTGGCATATTCATAGACCACCGAGCATACGTCCCGTGCATCACCATGTGGATCCGGCCTGCATATCTTGGAGGATCCCATGGCGACGACAGGTCGCTCTCCTAGAATCCAGAGTGCCGCATCTATGGCATGTATATCGTAGTTCCCGATAAGGTCGCATCCCAGCGCCACATCATTAACCCATACCAGCCCACGCAAGCGGCTCTCGATGTTTGTTGTTTTCTGCGGATCGCCGAACCCATTGCAAGTACCCATAGTAGAGACCTGCACGATCTTGTCAATGCCACCGTTTTTTATACGGTCCCTGACTTCAATATTCACTGGATCTGTCGGCAACTGGTAATCAACGAGAAAAACCCTTTTCTTCTCGCCCGCCAGCTTGCCTGCCGCAAGGATCTGCATGGCGCCAGGAACATCAACCGCCACCGGCTTTGCCATGTATACATGCAGGCC
>JBILFE010000612.1:0-3003 GCA_044351705.1 Luteolibacter sp.
CGAGAATTTCCGGGTCGGCAGGCGGTTCGCCAGTGATCGAGAAGGTGGCTTTCCCATCAGGAAAGTGCGGCATGAGAGGAGCCTCATACGGGCGGTCGCTGAATGCTTGGAAATCTGCCATGCTGCCGTCAATATCCTCATAGCCCCAAGCCATGATCAGGCTGTATTTATGGCCGCTGGCGGCGGCGAACTCGCCAAAACCGGATAGCAGGCCGAAGTCTGCGGACGACCAGAAGGTCACATTGCCATTATTCCCAAGGCTGTAACTGACCAGCGTGCGCGGCGGGGAATCCTTAGAGCGATAGACCGTGGCCCCCAAAAACAGGAAATCCCATTTGGGACGAGGCTCGCCTATTTCGGCCGCGTCTTCCGTTAGCGTGGATTCGGCAAGAACCGGCGCGCGTTCTTGCGGCGGTGGCAATGCTATGGGCTTGATCCTGCGAATGGTGATGGTGCGTCCGCCCTGCTGTTGGGTGGCGGTGGTTAGAATGTCCTTTGCTGCAACGACGAAAGTGGGTTTGGGCGGCTGCGGCGGACGCGGGGTGCCATCCGGCAGAACGCCCAGAATGCAGGCGGTGGCGGGTAATGCGACCGGGACGACGGCTGATTCTAAGGTAGGGGCGACTGGCACGTCTTGTGAACGGGTGGCAGCCGCACCCATCAGAGCAATAAAGAGTGCGAAGGGAAGTGTTTTCATGAGGGCGCTGGGATCTGGCAGATCCTTCCTGGTGGACGGGGAGCTTAGAAGTCGTAACAGGACGACCGCGACGGCCTTTAGCTTCCCCCGAAGAGTCGGCCTGGACATGCGCCGCCGCCTCCCCGGCCGTTTGGTCGGTTTGGCGGCATCGTTGCGGTCGATGCCGACCGCCTGTTACGAGGGTTCTAAGGTCCTCATCCGCTGGAGCGGACAGTGGCACTCAATGCGACTCGCTCCTCATGCGCAAGCAAATTCATTTATAATCTGACAATTTCTGACAACTGCATTGCCGAAAGTTGCGGCCGAATGCTAGACCGCAAAATACGGACCGCAAAACACCTTGCAATTTTCCTGTAAGTGCGGGCGTTTGCTGTGGAATCCAAGTGAAATTCCAATGCCGCACTAACATTCAAGCCTGAAATTCAAATACCGGATAAAAAGCGCTGCAGATCCGGGTTGGCGGGGCCGAAATGTTTGAGCATGACCAGCGGATCGCTCAGGGACGGGTTGGTGATTTTCACGCCGGCTTTGGCCGCTTGCTCGCTGATGAAGAATTCATCATAGGTCAACTGCCCGAAGCGGATGAGTGCGGGGGTGTCGATTTCCCACACGCCCATCCGGCCGTGGCCCTGCATCAGGATCATGCCGTAGGCGGCGGCGTCCGTGATGGTCACCGTGGCTCCGGGTTGGACGGTTAGTTCCTTGGCACTGTACGCTTCCGAGTTATAGCAAATCCAATTTTCGACGTAGCCGGCGGCCTCCATCTCGGCCACGGGTCTAACGGGTTTGGGGCGCATGAAGTGGTTGTCGCGGAAGTTGGCGTCCACGTTTTGTTCCCAATCGATGACTTCCATGAGGTAATCGATGTCACCCATGCGTTCCGGCGGTGTGTCCTTCCACAACAACTCGCTGGGCACGATCGAGGTGCCGACCAGCGATTGATACATCGCATAGACATCCGACGCGCGCTGTGGTTCGTAGGTGCAGAAGCTGCCGGGCGCATGGAGGATGCCCGGCGGTATGTCCCAGCCGGTGCCTGGTTCCAACCGGTATGCCTGCGACAGGTTGGTGATTTTGTTGTCACCCTTGGAGAAATTCACCAGGCACTCGCGGACCTGATCGCGGGTGGTGCCGGGCGCAAAGCCAAAGAAGGTGTATGGAAAATCCCCGCCGTGGTTGTTGACTTGCGGCGGAAAGAAGTGCGCCTCCGGCTTGCCACGCTGGCCGGTCAGGCTGGCATGTTCATCGCGGTGGTGGATGTGGTGTGGCAGCGCCCCTTGGTTGTCGAAAAACTTGGAATACATCGGCCAGGCGCGGTATTCCTGCCAGAGCCGTGCGCCGATGAGAGCGCCTTGCAATTCCCCCACAGCGTCCCGCAACAGGAACGTGCGTGAAGTCGCCCCATCCTGGAACACGACCGCGCTCATGCCTTCATTGACACCGGTCAGCGGGCCGTTTTCGGCCGGGGTGGTCGATGAGAACCAGCGCTCATCGATGCCGCCGCGCGCGCCGCCCAATGCGTAATAATCGTCGGGATGCAACTTGATGCGGCGGCCCGGCACACAGAAGGAGCGGGGGACCCAGGTCGGTGTTAGGCGCAGGATGCCCTGGCCCTGGTCCAAAGCATTGTGAATGGTGGTGGCGGAGTTGGTGTTGGTGCTCATTTCATTATCAATGTCAATCTGTGGTTCTATACTAGGCATCCGTGGGATGGGTTACATAAGGTTGGACATTCTAATATTACCACTGAAGCCACTGAAACCCACTGAGGACACAGAATCATTCATGTCTTTCTGTGTAATCAGTGGTTCTCAGTGTAATCAGTGGTTCTCTTTGTCCGAACATGCGGGATTCTCCATGTGCTCTTAGCGCTTGACTGTCTCCCAGCGGCCGCTCTTGGCGGATTTCAGCACGGCGTCGGTGACGTAATCGGTGGCGAGACCGTCGCGGAACGTCGGCGCCGCCGGGGTGCCGGATTGAAGCCCCTGGATGAAGTCCGCGGCTTGATGGACGAAGCTGTGTTCGTAGCCGATTTGCAAGCCGGGAACCCACCACTTGTCCATGTAGGGATGGTCAGAGTCGGTGACGTGGATGGAACGCCATCCGCGCAGGCGGCCTTCGTCGCGATGCTCGAAGTATTGCAAGCGGTGCAGGTCGTGCAGATCCCAACAGATCGAGGCGTGCTCGCCATTGATCTCAAATGTGTAGAGCGCCTTGTGGCCGCGGGCGTAGCGGGTCGCCTCAAAGTTGGCGAGTGAGCCGTTAGAAAAGCGCGCCAGAAACAAGCTCGCGTCGTCGATGCCGAC
>JBILFE010000613.1:0-3001 GCA_044351705.1 Luteolibacter sp.
TCGATGCTTCCATCCTGGAACAAAACCACGGCCTTAAGGACATCGTTTTCCAGCGTCCATGCCTTGCCGTTCGCCTTGATCGTCGCCGGCTCTTCCGCCGCCAAGGAACCAACGCAACAAGCAAACATCAATATGATGAGCGTGTGTTTCATAATGAATAACTTTCGTCTATATTATTTCTCCCCGTCGTCCGTGCGGAAGGGCGAGGCAGGCAGGCCTTCGTTGTTGTATAGGTTGCAGTCATCGCCGGACATGGTATAGGCATAGCGGACGGCGACCGGCTTGGGCACCTCGGGGCTGGAGACGAGCACGGTCTTGCCGTCGATGACGGCATTGGCCCAAGCCCATTTCTTGTCCTCGCCGGCGATGGCGAAGCGCTTCAGTTTGCCCTGCGGTTCCTTGACCACGGGAGCAAAGCCTTTCTTGGTGGCCACGGTCAACCCGGAGCCAACACTATCGAAAGCGATGCGGATTTTGTTAGCTTCGATCTTCATCTGCTTGTACAACGGGCCGCTGTAGACCAGATCCTTTTTGCCATAGTCCTTGGCGAGAGCCCAGAGCGCCAAGCGTTCGCCCACATCGCGCTTGTTCTTGGGATGAATATCCCCGGGCTCCCTGACATCGGCAAGGTCCATGGCCACCGCCATGCCCGTGTGCGGGATGGTGAGGGCTTTGAACTGGGCCATGCGGATCTTCGCCCAGCCATCACCGCCCGCAGGGTCCTTGCCCGCGGGAGTGTAGTCCGAACTGAACCTGCCGGCCAACTGGACCAGATAGAACGGGAACTCGCCTTCACCCCAGGCCGTCCGCCAGCCACCGATGAGGGCCCGCAGTTTCTGATAGTAGGTTTCGCCTTCGTCGCCGTTGGACTCGCCCTGATACCAGATCGCGCCCTTGATTCCATAACGGATCAGCGGATGGATCTTGCCGTTATACAGGCAATGCCAGGTCGAGGGATAACCGCCATCGGACTTATACTCGGTCGGCAGACCGGTCACGGGCGGCAATTCCTTCACGCTGGCCAAGCCGGTTGGTGAGATCCACGGCTCGATGCTGGTGCCATTCCAGGCCGTCTTGATCAGGCCGATGGGAACGCCAGTTTCCAACTGAAGCTTGCGGCCGAAATAGAGTCCTACAGCAGTGAAGCGGTTGCCTGTGGTCGGCTTGCAGGGAAGCCAGGTCGCGCTTTCTTCAGACGTGCCATTGCCGCGATGGACTTTCACTTCGGTCTCGGGGCGCATCGACGGCTCATTGATGAGATGGAACTGACGCAACAACGGCACATCGAAATCCTTCTCATCGTAGGGTTTGGGGTCAAGGGCGTTGTGGTAGGCACCGGGCGTGAAATCCATGTTGGACTGACCACTGCAAATCCAGACATCACCCACCACCACATCCTTGAGGGTCAGTGTGTTCTTGCCGGTCACGGTCAGCGTGGCCGAGTTCGTGCAGGCTTTCATCGCGGCGAGTTTGACGCTCCATGCTCCCTCTTTATCGGCGCTCGCCGACTGGGTCTGGCCCGCGAAGACGACCGTCACCTTCTCTCCGGGTTCCGCCGTGCCATAAACCGACACTGGAATATCTCTTTGCAGAACCGCATGGTCGTCAAAGATTGGGTTTAGCTTTACGTCCGCACTGGCGGACACCGCGGCGAGTATGAATGCCGCCTGAACTGATAATTTCTTCATGTTACTAATTCCTTTCATGTTATGGTGTTACGCTGACGTTGTCGAAGCAGTTGGGATCATAGCTGGACATCAGATAGGCCCTGCCGCTTTTGTGGGCGGGATAGAATTTTTCATACCGCACCCGGGCCACTTCCTTGCCCTCTATGCTGGCAGTCAGCTCATCACCCTTGAGCACCAGCGTCAAATGATGCCAGGTGGCTGGAATGAAGCCGTTTATCTTGCCGGTCGCGAGGGGTGGCACCTTCAACTCGTTATTCACTCCAGCCACAACCGATATCTCAACCGACCACGTGCCATCCTGTTGGAGGACCAGGCCTGCGCCGCGCTGTTCGCCACACCAGTAGCGTCCGCCAATCCCGGCCTTGCCGGCGGTGACCAGCACATCGGCCTGGATGGTGTAGTCGGTCCAGTTATGGTCACCGAAAATGGTGTGAGGGAGGTCACCTCCCGCGCCGCCCCAAAGAATGCCCTCTTTCGGCGAGATTTGTTTCAGGCACATACCTTTGCCATCCTTGCGCTTGGCGGTTTCAAACGACCCTTTCATATCCGCGGTGTATTTCGCAATCGCGCCCGCGGCATAGCTTTCGAAGTCATCCTTGTAGGGCAACGGGAAGGCCGCGGCGGGCGGCGGCGCCGGGTGCGCTCCTTTTTTCTGGCCGGTGGTGGTACTCAGCGTATAGATGCTGTTGCCTTCCAGGGAAATGGTAAAGGTGCCGTTCGTCAGGCGCAGGGGTTTCTCCTCAATGAACTGGATCTTCCCGTTTGATTTCCACACATGCACGTCACCCTTAGCCAGCTTGCCTGCGACCTGCACCTGGATGTTCGTCGGTTTGTCCGCGCAGACGATCAGACTCCAGTCGCCATTCTCTGGATTGCGCAAGGCGACATAGCTCCCGGCCCAGGTGTTGGTCGCTATTTTTGCGCAGGCTTTGTCCATGTAGCGCCAGCCGGGTTCGGCAAACTGGGTGGTGTGGGCGGTGGTCCACACCGCCGGATAGACGTCATAGAAACCGGACCACGGGGAGTGTGCCTCCATCAGACCTGTGCCGGACCAAACGACCCCTGGATAGATGCCGGACAACATGCACCACACCTCGGTCTTGGTGATGCGGCTGCGGATGTAGTTCTTGTTATAGACTTGCGCCAGCAGCATCGCCATTTCCCAGGTCTTGCCGCTGTAGGTAAACTCCTCGCTGGACCACAGAGACTTGCCGCTTGCAATGGCTTTCTCGGTGGCGTGCTTGGCTTCCATCTCGAGTTGCGGACCCCACTCGCTCGGATAGTGGTAGCCGACCGCCTGCAACACCTTGTCC
>JBILFE010000614.1:0-3000 GCA_044351705.1 Luteolibacter sp.
TGCGTCCTTGCCTTGCAAGGTGAAACCCTGTGGGGCGGCGGCCACATCAATGACGGGCGCAGCCACCCGGTCCTTGCGCATGGCGGCGTCTGCGGCCTTCAAGCGCACGCGCAACTCCGCGTTTTCCGCTAGTAGTGCTGCTTTCGTGATCGACTTCATGGGCGTGACTGACTCCGGTGTCTGCGACTCTAGTAACCGGTGCTTTTCTGTCAAGCGGATTTCGCTGCGCCTTTCGCCGCGGTCTATCGGACAGTTAGAACCCGCCGAACAAATCCATCTGTGCGGTGTTGGCCTTGGGCAGGGAGTCCTGGACGGTGTTCTTGGCCTTGGGGCCTTGGGTCCTGGCCTCGGGTTTGAGCGAGTGAAGTTCGAGGTGCGACAGGATCGACTTGGCGCGCTCGACCACCGGCTTGGGCAGACCGGCGAGGCGGGCGACCTGGATGCCGTAGGATTTGTCGGCGGCACCGGGAAGGATTTTGTGGAGGAAGATGATTTCATCGTTCCACTCGCGCACCGCGACGTTGTAGTTGGCCACTGCGGCGCGGGTATTCACCAGATCGGTTAGTTCGTGATAGTGCGTGGCGAACAGCGTGCGGCAACCAATGATGTCATGGATGTGCTCGGCGACCGCCCAGGCGATCGAGAGCCCGTCAAAGGTGGCGGTGCCGCGGCCGATCTCATCCAAAATGACGAGCGAGCGGTCGCTGGCATGGTTGAGGATGAGGGCGGTCTCACTCATCTCCACCATGAAGGTGGACTGGCCGCGCGAAAGGTCGTCGGAGGCCCCCACCCGGCAGAAGATCCGGTCCACGATGCCGAGCGTGACGGCATCCGCCGGCACAAACGCGCCGATCTGCGCCATCACCGCGATGAGCGCGATCTGCCGGATATAGGTGGATTTTCCGGCCATGTTAGGACCGGTGAGGATCTGCAGGCGGGCGCAGTCCGGGTCGAGTTCGGTGTCATTGGGGACGAACTTGATTTCGGTTAGGGTTTGTTCGAGCACCGGGTGGCGGCCATTGGTGATGAGGAAGCGCCTGGACTCCTCGAGCACTGGCCGGCAATGGCGGTGATACTGGGCGACTTCCGCCAGCGCGCACAGCACGTCGGTTTCGGCGATGGCGGCGGCGGTTTCCTGCAACGCGGGAAGGTGTGCGATGGTGCGGCCGCGCAGCTCGGTGAACAACTCGCTTTCAAGTTGTTTGGAGCGCTCCTCGGCGCCTAACACCTTGTTTTCCATTTCCTTGAGGGCGGGCGTGATGTAGCGCTCGGCATTGGACAAGGTTTGCTTGCGGGTGTAATCGTCGGGCACTTTAGCCAGATGCGACGCGGTGATTTCGATGAAGTAGCCGAAGATGTTGTTGAACTTGATCTTGAGCGAGTCGATGCCGGTGCGCTTGCGTTCGTCCGCTTGCAGCCGTGCGATCCAATCCTTGCCGCCGCGCGCGGCGCTGCGCAGCTCGTCGAGTTGCGGCGACCACCCGTCGCGGATGATACCGCCGTCCCGCAGGTGGGCGGGCGGCTCGTCGGCCAGCGCGGCGGCCAGCATGGTTGTTAGAACGGAAAAATCATGGAGGCGCGAGGTCAGCGAGGCGGACAGCGAGGCCTGCGAGGTTGCCAGCGTGGCGAGGTCCTCCTTGAGTGCGGGAATGTGGCTCAGCGAGATGGCCAGCGACTGCAGGTCGCGGGCGTTGCCGCTGCCTTGGGAGAGCCGCGAGGTGGTGCGCTCGATGTCGCGGATGCCCTTGAGCGCCTCCCGGCATTTTGATAGAAGAAACGGTTCCGCCAGCATGTCGGCGATGAGGTCCTGCCGGGATGTTAGGGTCGCGATGTCCCGCAGCGGATGCAGAATCCAATCCCGCAACAGCCGCGCGCCCATTGGGGTGGCGGTGCGGTCGAGCACGCCTAACAACGTGTGGGCCTTGCCGGAGCGCGATTCCACCAGGTCGAGATTGCGCTGCGAGGCGGCATCAATGAGGACGTGGTCGCTGCTGGCGCGCACGTGCGGCGGGTGAATGTGGCCGCAGGGGCGGCGGAGCTGATGGATCAGGTAATGCAGGACGGCCCCGGCGGCACCGCTGGCGGCATGGAGTTGCGAGCAGCCGAACCCATCGAGCGACTGGACGTTGAAATGGTCGCGCAGGAGCTGGACCGCGTGCTCGGGCAGAAAGGCGTAACCTTCGTAAGCAAGGTTGTGGCGCAGCTTGCCGAATTCCGCCGCCTGATGGTCCGGCACTAACAATTCGGACGGGCAGATGCGGGACAGTTCGTCTTCGAGCTGGCCGAGATCCGCAAACTCGCCGATGGTGAACTCACCGGTGGTGTGGTCGACGCAGGCCAGACCCACGGTTTTTCCATGCCGGCAGACGGCGGCCAGATAGTTCGGGCGCTGGTCGTCGAGGAGGGTCAGGTCGTCGATCGACCCGGCCGTGAGGATGCGGGCGATCTCGCGCTCGACGAGTTTGCCCGGTTTGGGGTCGGACGTTTGTTCGGCGATGGCCACGCGCATGCCGGCCTTGAGCAGGCGGGCGAGGTAGCCTTGGGCGGCATGATAGGGCACGCCGCACATCGGGATGCCATTGCGGCGGGTGAGCGCCACATTGAGGATGGGCGAGGCGGTCTTGGCATCCTCGAAAAACATCTCGTAAAAATCCCCGAGCCGGAACATCAGCAGCACATCCGCGGGCAGGGATTTCCGCATGGCCTGGTATTGGGCCATCATCGGCGTGGGGGCGGGCACGGACATGCCGGCAGCATGGCCGAATTGTCCGCTGATGGAAATCACGAAGTTGGAAAATTCGCCCACCCGCTGGGGTAATCGCGGCAAAGAAACCACTGAAAGATCTGATTACCACTGAGAGCACTGATCATTAATTCATATATATTTCAGTGATATCAGTGGTCCTCAGTGCTTCAGTGGTAAAAAATCCTCATCCTCGATCCCCAAAAAAAACCTAGCTTGACCGCTCCTTCGGGGAATTTAACTTGCACGCCTCTAAG
>JBILFE010000615.1:0-2984 GCA_044351705.1 Luteolibacter sp.
CCGAATTCCTACCATGAAAATCGAATCCCAAACCAATCGCCGCAAATTCCTCGGTGGCGTAATCGCCGCCGCGGTGGCACCGCAATTCATCCCCAGCCGCGTGTTCGGTGCCGAAACCGCGCCCAGCCGGAAAATCCAACTCGGCCACATCGGTGTAGGTGGCCAAGGCAACGGCCTGCTACGGAATTTCCTCGGCATCGAGGGTGCGGTCAGCGTCGCCATCGCCGATCCCTATCAGGCACGGCGCGAGGCCGCGGGCAAGCGCGTCATGGAGACGCAAAAGCATGAGGCCAAGCTCTACAACGATTTCCGCGAGTTGCTGGCCGACAAGTCGATAGATGCGGTGGTCATTGCGACGCCCGACCACTGGCATGTGCCGGTGGGATTGGAAGCGGTGCGGGCGGGCAAGGATGTCTATATTGAGAAGCCGCTCGGACACACCCTCAATCAGAACCGGGCGATGCTCGAAGCGTGTCAGAAGCACAAGCGGATATTCCAATACGGCACGCAACAGCGCAGCCAGGAGCTGCTCAAGCGCGGCATCGAGCTGGTGCTCAACGGTTACATCGGCGATTTGCAGCGCATCGAGGTGTGGGCGCCGGCCGGCAGTGGCGGCGGCTCGTTAGATGAAATCCCGGTGCCAGCCGGGCTTGATTATGACCTTTACATCGGGCCCGCGCCGATGAAGCCGTGCAGCAAGGATCGGATCACGAGCGCCGCCTCATGGTATTGCTCGGATTACGCGTTGGGGTTCATCGCCGGTTGGGGCGCGCACCCGCTCGACATCGCCATCTGGGGCTTGGACTACGACCAGAAAGGCCCGGCGAAATTCCGTGGCAAGGGCGAATTTCCCACACCTAACGCCTTGTTCAACACCTGCGCCACCTGGGATGTGGACATCGAATTTGCCGGCGGCCTGCCGATGCATTTCATGAGCGACAACCACGCGCGGCCGATCGTCACCAAGTATCGCAAGAACTTCGAGGGCGATGGCACCACGTTTTTCGGCTCGAAGGGCTGGGTCAGCCTGAGCCGCGGCGGGTGTGACGCGAGCAACCCGGAGTGGCTCAAGATGCGCGAGTGCGAGGGCACCAAACGGGTGCTCTATCACAATCGCTACTACAAGTCCTACGTCGATTCCGTGCGGGAGCGCTCGGCCTCGATCGCGCCGATTGAGGACGCGGTGCGCTCCGATGCATTGAGCCACCTATCATTGCTCGCCATCAAGTCCGGTGGTGAAGTGGTGTGGGATCCCAAGGCTTACCGCATCGTGACTCCGGAGGCGCTCAACGCCCAGATGACCCATGAGGTCCGCGGCGCGTGGAAACAAAGCTGACGCCGGATTGCCCAGTTGGACAGCGCCGGATACTTTGCATGAGCGAACCTGTAGAAAACCACCCGAAGCGCTGGAAATGGCGCTTTGAATGGTTACTCCAAACCGCGCTGGAAAAGGTGCTGGGGTGGTTGCCTGGGCGCTTGGTGTTTCGCCTGGGCGAGATTCTGGGCGGCCTCGCATGGCATCTGTTATCGCAGCGGCGCACCATCGTGCTGCGCAACTTGCGGATCGCCTTTTGTGACCAATACGACCTTCCCACCTTGCGCCGCATGACCCGCGAAACCTTCCGCCGCACCGGCGCGAATTTGACCTCCGCCGCGCACACCGCCCAGCTCACCCCGCAACAACTCGCAGGCGTCATCCAGATTGAAAACATGGATCTGCTAGAACATGAACTTGCGGCTGGCAATGGAGTGGTCTTGCTGCTTTCGCACATGGCCAATTGGGAGATACTCAGCCGCATCATTCATTTGTTTCCGCACGGGTCGCGTGCCGGCGCGTTTTACCGCCCGCTGAACAACCCGATGTTAGACGCGAGCGTGCTCACGCGGCGGCAGGCCGATGGCACCCGCATGTTTTCCAAGCGTGACAATCCACACCTCGTCGCCGGCTTTCTGCGAGCCGGCGGCATCGTTGGAATCCTCGTGGACCAACGGGTGGGAGCCCCGGGTGAGTTGGTGCGGTTTTTCGGGCGGCTCACGCGGGCCAGCCCGTTGCCGAGTTTGTTGGCGCGACGTGCGAAATGCTCGGTGTTGGCGTTGTCGCTGACCACCCGTGGGCCGGGGCGTTGGAGTGCCCGCTTTGTGCCGATGGGTGCCTCGCACAAAACGGCGGATTGCATGGTGACCATTGAACAGGCGATGGCGCTCAGTCCGGTCGATGTGTTTTGGTTTCAAGAACGCTGGAAAGTCTATATCAACCCGCATTACACGATCCGCGATTGGCTCGGCCCGGCATGCCATGGCACCGGCAAGCCGCATCGGGCATTGGTCTGGTTGGCCGGGGTGGCATCCACCTGGCAGATTCCCGCTGGCTGGCTGCATCCGGATGTGGTTTATGAGGCCGTGTTAGAACCAGGCCAGGCGCTGCCGGCCTGGTTGCCGGAATCCACCCCGCTGCATCCGGCACCGCAGGAGGCGCAGCGCGGCAGGTTACGGCAGTGTGTTGCCGCGATTGACTTGGCGGCACCGCTGCCGGTGGACTTCATCCTCACCAGCGGTACACCCAAGGCCCTGGCAAAAGCCTGCCGCCGCGAAGGAATCCCCTTGATCTGCCTGCCTTAAGCGTCATGCTGCGGATTCCACCGCGCCTCACGCCATGACCGCCCTGCCGGACCCACCCGCATCCAACTCCATCCTCGTTATCAAACTCGGGGCCCTTGGCGATGTGATCCTGGCAATGGACGCGTTTCAGGCGATCCGCAAACACCATCCCAATGACTCCATCACCCTGCTCACCCGCAGGCCGTTTGTCGCCCTAACCGAAAAAATGCCGTGGTTCGATGCGGTGTGGACCGATCCCGCGCCGAAGTTCCTGCAAGTGCGCAAGTGGCTGGCCTTCCGCCGCCAACTGCGCGGTGCCAAATTCAGCCGCGTCTATGACCTCCAGTGCAACGACCGCGCCGGATTCTACTATCGGTTGTTAGGTC
>JBILFE010000616.1:0-2981 GCA_044351705.1 Luteolibacter sp.
ATCCGCTATCTGCCGGATTTCCGCTTGCCGGACAAGGCGCTGGAGTTGGTGGACCAGGCCTGCGCGGCGGCGAGGTTTCAGACGTTGACGCCTGGGATTATGAAGGGGGGCACGGGCGGCTCGCCCGTGAGGGAAGATGACTCACGGGCGGGCCGCCCGTGCCCCTCTTTGCACATTGGAAGAGCGGACATTGCACGAGCGGTGGCTGCACGCTGCGGCATTCCCGTGGGCACGCTGAGTGCCGATGATGGTGCGCGACTCATGGCGCTGGAAGAGGATCTAGCAAAGCGGGTGAAGGGCCAGAAGGAAGCGATTTCAGCGGTGGCGGAGGCGGTGCGACTGGCGCGGGCCGGCTTGAAGAAGCCCGGACGGCCCGTGGGTGTGTTCTTGTTTGTGGGCCCCAGCGGCACCGGCAAGACCGAGTTGGCCAAGGCGCTGGCGGAGTCATTGTTTCACGACGAGCGGCGCTTGATCCGCTTCGACATGTCAGAGTTCATGGAAGAGCACAGCGTGGCCAAGTTGATCGGCGCGCCGCCTGGCTACGTCGGCCACGACGAAGGTGGCCAGCTCAGCCACGCGATCCGCACGCATCCGTACAGCGTGGTGCTGTTCGATGAGATCGAGAAAGCCCACCCGCGGGTGCTCGACCTGTTTCTCCAAATCTTTGATGAGGGCACGCTCACCGATGCACAAGGCCGCAAGTGCGATTTCCGCGAGTCGGTGATCATATCCATCTGGAAGCGAGGGGCGATCAGATTCAATTTCGCGAGTGCTCCACACCTTGATTTCAATCGTCGCTCTCGCGAAATCCGTGGGGGATCAATGAAGCCACTGACTCTTGCGCAAAGAAGCTCAAACATCTCGGTGTGGGAGAAGCGCAGGGCGGCCAACCTGGGCTTTATTTCTAAACAACGCCGAAGCCCAGGGACCGGGCGCATTTGCGGAACTTTGGAACATGGGCACATGGCACCGCGATGGTGGTTTCGCCGGCACGATAACACAGGCGATCCAGTTCCTTTTGCCGACACAATAGGGTCGCCGTTGCGGCATCGCGGCATTCGAAAAGCACGGCTTCGCCATGGCACCGGACCGCAGTGCCGTTGGATTCGCTGGCTTTGCAAAACGCTTCGACGGTTTCCGGCAGGGGTTGCTCGTCGCGCTCTTGCAGGAAGCTGGCGAATTCCCGCGCACACCTGCCGCGCTCCACCGCGTTGAGTGCGCGTTCCTGATTGAGTCGCCAGATGTTAGTACCGAGTGGTTCGGCCCAGGTTTCAATCATGAGCACCTCCTCATGCGCAAGTTCCCCGGAGACGGCCCGTATTGTTAGATCGGACAGCACCGACAATTTCACCGAACAAGCGGCCTTGCGCGGGGTGTAGGTGTCGGTAATCCCGAGGCAAAACGCGCCCAACTCGGTGATGCGGAACGCCCGCAACCCGTCGTAGCGCGATAGCCACTCCAGATCGTCAACTCCCCAGAGGTCTCCGAAATCCATCAGTGCCCTATCTGGATGGACGTAGGCGATGTCAATGAGCCCGAGTGTGGCGGCGTACTCGAAAAGGAAACAGAGGATGTAACGGAGTTGTAGAATATTCCATTCGTGGAACCCGGAGTAGCCAAGGTTACCATATTGGCGCTCGCTGATATATAATTTACAAGGATCTGGTGTGACTTCAAATCCATGACCGTCGGCCTGCATGTAGCGGGAGAATTCCCCGCTGCCCATCCACTGGCTGACGGGGCAACTTGCGAGCGCCTCGACGATGGCATGCCGGCGCGGTTGCTTGGCGGTCATCGCGCCTTTGGATCCTTGGCCCTTGATCGGGTCAATGCGGTTAAACTCGTCGTGGGTCCGGTTCTCCAACCATTTTGTCCAGATGGCCCGGATGATCTCATGCGGTTGTTGGGCTAACACCTTCGCCCCGGCGGGGGCGAGCCTGGACTTGGTGCCGGCCATGTCGATGAAGCGGGCGGTATGCAGCATCAACGTCCAGGCAACCGGCTTGATAAAGCCGAGTTGCTGACAGTATTTCGGCAGGTTAGGCCTGCAAGCGACTTCCGGCGGGAACCAATCGCCGGATGTTAGATGCTCGATGATTTTGGAAGTTCCGGCGGCGGAAGGCATGCCGGTGGTGGTGCTGAATTTCAGCATCCCCTGATCGGCCAGACGGAGCAAGGTTTTCACCTCGGTCAATGACTCGTGCTCGGTATGGCGCAGGACCAAGCCCGGCTCCGGTTCGGGTTCAGTGATGATCTGGACGGCGGCGGCGGGCGGTTTTGGGAAAAAAAATTTCAGGCGTTGCGCCAGGTCATCGGGAACACAGTAACACCGGTGTTCCGGATCCGCATAGAGCAGCAGATTGAGGCGCGTGGCATACTTGGCTTCATCACGGGATGAGATGTAGCTTCCGGGCTCGGGTTTCGGCAAAGCGTAAAAGACCGCCTTGCGTCCGTATTTTGCCTCAAAGCGAGCTGCGTCGTGCAGATGCAGTGGGGCGTAACAGGCCTCCGCCACGGCCAGTCGTTCCACTTCCTTCAGCGATTGCCAGACAGCCATCAGCCCATCGCCTTCATAGCTGCGCTTGATGGCGTCGATGTATTCGGCTTTGCGGGTGCATTTCACGTTGTCGGCAATCAGCCTGGCCCGAAACGCCAGGGGTTCGTTGTTCATGCTCCAGAGAATGTCGTGCAGGGTGCTCATGTGATGGTTGGTGTCGGGCGGCCGATGGCCGGTTTGCGGCGCTCAGCATCGCCCAAGGCACCATCTTGTCCAGCGCCGAAAGCCCATGCGTAAGGCCGCAAGTGCGACTTCCGGGAGTCGGTGATTGTTCTAACAAGTAATCTGGGGACGGGCGAGGATCGGGCCAAGCCGTTTATCGGATTTGCGGTGGAGACGAGCGGAGCACCAAGAGGGGAACGGGCGGCTCGCCCGTTGGCCAATGAAGATCACGGGCGGGCCGCCCGTGCCCCTCTTGACGAAG
>JBILFE010000082.1:0-9058 GCA_044351705.1 Luteolibacter sp.
TCGCGGCAAAGAAACCACTGAGGAACTGAGTACCACTGAGAACACTGATCATTAATTGATATATATTTCAGTGGTTTCAGTGGTCATCAGTGCTTCAGTGGTAAAAATCGTCATCCACAATCCCCCCCAAAAAAAACCTCAGCTTGACCGCACCTTCGGGGAATTCAACTTGCTCGCCACTGCGTCAAAAACGAGGTCGTTTACTGAGTTCAGCCCATTTTCGTTCCCATTCTTGCCTTTTCCGGCCCCTGATGGGGAGTTTTCCCTTGTAGATGAAGGAAAGTGGAGCGTAGCGGATTCGAACCGCTGACCCCTTGCATGCCATGCAAGTGCTCTACCAGCTGAGCTAACGCCCCGTGTGGGGTTCGCCGCGGAAGATGAGGGGGGAGGACGGTCGGGTGCAAGACGTTTTTTGAAAAATTCGCATATTCCCGCCGATTCGGACGATTTTAACCCGATCGGTTTTCAGGTTCAGCCGGTCGTGGCCACGGCGGCGGTGCTCAGGACGCCATTCAACAGGCGCGGGATTCCCAGGGGATTGGCGTTTTGGAGCGCGGGCGGGAGCAGATGGTCCGGCGTGTTTTGATAGGCCACCGGCCGCAGGAAGCGCAGGCAGGCCGCAGGGCCGACCGAGGTGAAGCGCGAGTCGGTGGTGGCCGGCCACGGGCCGCCATGGTTGATGGCACTGCAAACTTCCACCCCGGTGGGCACGCCATTGACGATGACACGCCCGGCGATTTGCGCGAGACCATCTAACAAAAAAGGCGTAATTTCCCCCGGATTGCCAAACACGGAAGCGGTGAGTTGGCCACCCACCGCGCGCAGCACGGCATCGATTTGATCCGGCGCGCTGATGGACACCACAATGGAAAACGGCCCGAACACTTCATGCCACAGCGAGGGGTCGGCCAGCAGGCCTGCGGCATCCGTGGCCACCACCAGCGCCGCACCCTGGCCTGCGGCTGGGGTGGCGGCGGCCCGCGCCATCACGCGCATGGCGGGATGGTTGGAGGCATGCTGACAGCCGGCCACATAGGAACCGGCGATGCCGGCATGCAACATCGGGGCGGGCGCCACTTCGGCGATAGCCACAGCCAGCGCGCTGCGGAAGGTCTCGGCACCCGGGCCGTCGCTGAGCAGGATCAGGCCGGGTTTGGTGCAAAACTGGCCGACCCCTTGGGTAATCGACTGGGCGATTTGAGTGGCGATTTCGGTTGGGCGCTCGCGCACGGCGCCGGGCAGCAGGACGATGGGATTGAGTCCGCTCATTTCGGCAAACACGGGAATCGGATCCGGCCGGCTGGCGGCCGCGTCAAACAAGGCCCGCCCGCCACTGAACGAACCGGTGAAACCGACGGCGCGGGTGTGCGGGTGTTTCACCAGCGAGATGCCGATGGTTTCGCCATGGCCGTGCAGCATGGCGAAAAAACCGGCAGGCAACCCGAGCGAACGCAGCGCGGCCAGCACCGCTTCCGCCACCAACTCCGATGTGCCGGGGTGGGCAGCATGTGCCTTGACGATCACCGGATTGCCCGTCGCCAGCGCCGAGGCGGTGTCGCCCCCCACCACCGAGTAGGCTAACGGAAAATTGCTGGAACCAAACACGAGCACCGGACCGATCGGCACTAACAAACGCCGCAGGTCGGGCTTGGGCAGCGGTTGACGGTCCGGCAAGGCGGTTTCGATGCGCGGATCCATCCAGGTGTGGTCGCGGGCCAGCGCCGCGAAGATCCGGAGTTGGTGCAGCGTGCGCGCGCGTTCGCTGAGAATGCGCGCCTCACTCAGCCCGCATTCCAATAAAATGCGCTCCACCAAGACGTCGCCCAGCGCCAGCAGGTTGTCGGCGATGGTTTCTAACAAACACGCGCGGGTGGTGCCGGGGCAGTTGCGGCAGGCCGCAAAGTCGCGGTGGGCGGCCTCGAGCGCGGCATTGACCTCGGCGTCGGTGGCCAGGAAAAATTCGCCCGGCAAGACCTGCGCAGCGATGGGAGAAACCGCCTGAAAGGTGGTGTCGCTGCCGCGGTGGCGGCCACCGTCGATGAGGGAATGGCCGTGGAAGGTGGGCATCGGGTGTTAGGTTAGGAAGTGATTGTGTGATTAAGTAAAGACGTGAAGACGTCAGGAAGTTGGAGTGGGCGGGAAGAATTTTGTCAGGATGGCCTGTGCGCAGCGGTCGGCTTCGCGCAGCGTGTAGGGGGGTGCGGCGAGCTGGCGGGTATGGTACCAGCGCGCGTAGGGAGTGACAAACCCCTCATCAAGCAAGCGATCCAGCCCCCGCAACACCCGCGAATCGTGTTTTTTGCGCGGGACTGGCAGCAAGCCCACCCGAGCCCCCGAGGACAGCGCCTCGTAGACCATGGAGACCGAGTCCTCTGTGACCCACACTTCCGCCGCCTCTGCCAAACACGCCGGCAGCCACTCGCGGGGCGTTTCAATATGGGGAAAAACCGCCACCGCAGGCAGTCGTTGCCGCACTTGCACGAGAAAACCCGGTGGCGTGCGCCGCGAATCCGTGAGTTTCCATGGCCCGCCGCCGGCATGGCTGATGGTGGCAAGCGAATCTAACAATTCATCCGCGCTCCAGGCATGGGTGGCGCTCGGGCCGCCCACCAGCACTAACCCGCCATGCCGCGGGGTGGATGCGTTCACGACCACGCGGTTGAGCGCCCCGATGGTTGTTAGGACATTGGCCGCGGCGGGCGGATGTTTGAAATCGTGGGCGGGCGCGACGCACAGATCGAACCAGGCCAGCGGCAGGCTCGGGCGCATCAGCACGATGCTTGGCACCCGGTATTTGCGCGCCAAGCCCAGCAGTGAGGGATGCGTGGTGTGTCCGGCGGCAAGGATGAGGTCCGGCTTGGGCAACGCCGCGGCCGACCGCACCGACGTGCGCCAGCGCGACCACAGCCCGCGATTTTCCGCCAGGGAAATCGGGTGCATCGCACACGGCCGCAACCGCGCCAAAGCCGCGGCCAGGCCGTGCGCTTGGTTTTCGTGTCCCGGCTTGCCATCGCCGAGCAACCAGATGGTGAGAGTGGGGGCCACTGCGGCGTGAGCATGGCACGCCAGCCCGCACCATGCAAGCCGCACCCTCGCGCGTCGCACAGCAATGTAGTCTCGGACTTCAGTCCGTACGGCGCTACGCAATGTAGTCTCGGACTTCAGTCCGTGCGGCGCGGTCGGACCGCATAAATCAACTTTTATTAACTTTCTGCTTTTACCAAGCGCTGGATCGGTTAATGTCGGTCGAAATGAAATACGTATTGCTCCTCGTCGCAGTGCTATCGCTCAATGGCTGCAACACGCTGATTGGGTTGGGTCGTGACACCCGGGACGGATTTTTCTGGTGCAACGACAAGATCCACGACTGGCATCACCAGCAAGAGCCGAATCAGGACGTGGCTCCGGTGTATTGAGGGCCCGCACATCGACAGGTTGACTCTTCGTAGGCGCGTTGGTGACAACGCGGGGGGACGAAGAAGAGAAAGAGCCTGCCGCAGGATGCGGCAGGCGGCACGCTGGAAGCGTGCGCCACCCCTCGTTAGAACGCGGGTGTTAGTGGTGTGGCGGACCAAGAAAACCACTGAAAAGAACTGATGACACTGAGAGCACTGATGGGTTTAGAAGGCGGAGCGAGCGCTAGCGAGCATTGAAAAAACCGGCGCAGCCCTAACTGACATGGCACCGCGAAGCGGGGCAATTTATGATTTATGATTTATGATTTATGATTTATGATTTATGATTTATGATTTTCTTCCCGCAGGATGCGGCAAGCGGCACGCTGGAAGCGTGCGCCACCCCTGATATCTACGCGGGGCCTACTTGCGCGGGCTGCCTGGCGAGATGCTGCGTAGTGACGGCTGGGTGGTGGCGGCGGCGATGGTCTTGATGGCGGCCTCGACCGCGCTGGTGCGGCGGTTGTTGAGTTCGCCGGCGGGGAATTCGCCCCGCTTGCATTGGTCGTTGAGAACATCGATGACTTCCTGCAATTGCGGCAATGCGTAGCGGGCAGACGAGCCGTAGCCCTCGATCTCTTTCATAATTTGTCCGGT
Organism: Luteolibacter sp.; assembly: GCA_044351705.1. Lineage (GTDB taxonomy): Bacteria > Verrucomicrobiota > Verrucomicrobiia > Verrucomicrobiales > Akkermansiaceae > Luteolibacter. The sequence continues at coordinate 4,053 of JBILFE010000082.1, forward strand.
GCGGCTTTCGCTGCCGTGGCCGCCCTGGGTTTTTGCGAAGACGATGCCGGCATCGATGCCCTCCTGGTAGTGATATTTCGTCAGGGCCTTGAATGCGCCCATGCGGATTTCGGCGCCAAACATGGTGTCCGCCGGGCACAGGGTTTTGACCGCCACCACGAGGTCGGGTGCCAGCGCCGCCACGTCCGCCTCGCTCAACTGGTTCTCGATATATCCTTTCAAGGTCGCCCGCGCCATGCCGTCGGCATTTCTGGACACCACCCGGATCGCCGGATAGAGCAGCTTGCGGTCGGTGTCCTTGAGCGAGTGGGTGAGGCCGCCGGCAAACAAGGCGGAGGCTAACTGGCCATGGGTGAATTGGATGGAATCCTCCCAGTTGATCGGTTGCAAGGGTTCGGCGGTTTTAACCAGCGCGGTGAGGATTTCAGGAATGGCGGGGCTGGCGGTGCCACCCATTTTTTTGATAGCCTGGGCCGCCTTGTAGCGCAGCCAGCGGTCTTGATGGGAGAGCAGGCGCACCAAGGTGGGCAGCGCCTCGGCGCTGTTGAGGTACCCGAGCGTCTCGCAGGCCCCTTGGGCGACATGCACATCCGTGCCGCCCGCAAGGGTGATCAATTGCGGCACCATCGCCTTCGCCTCGGGTCGTCTGGCCAGTTCTTCCGCCGCCCAGCCCCTGGCGATCGGCGACCAATCGCTGAACGCGGCCACCAATTCCTGCGGGGATTTGCGGGTGCGCTCCAAATCAAAATGGCCGGAGGCGATGGCGGCCGCCACTTCCTGCGGGTCCAGCACGTTGGCCGGATTGGCATCCTTGCCGGTGATGCAGAGTTTCTTCAGGGGCATGGCATAGGTGAGCACATAGCTGGCGGTGGGGCTAAGCCCGTCATAACTACTATTTCCGTAGTATGTGTTATCGTCGGTTTTGCCGGCGCCGTATTGCTCGCCGCCGTCGTAGGTGAACGAGCCATCGCAGCGGCGAACCAGGTCGAGGTGCCAAGAGGCTTCCTTGACAAAGGCGGCGGCGGCGGCAGGACCGCCGGTATTGGCGCCGAGGGCGCTCCACAGATAGCTGAAGCCCTGGCCGGTGTGGCCGCATTCGCGGCTTTTGAAGCCGGCGGTGGCCATTTTGGCGAAGAAGCGGGATTCGATGGGTTGGTCTTTCTGGAGTGAGAACATGACGGCGGTGATGGAATTCTTGCCGTTGTTTTCATGATAGGGCCAGGGTTCGTGCTCGCCGTATGGGATGGCACCCTTATCCATGAAGTAGCCGAAAAAGCCCGCGGCCCGCGCGATGGCGGCATCCACCTCGGGATCCTTCACGCCGCACTTCTTGCCCAGCACGATGGATAGATTGGCTGGCAGTCCGGCCATGTTGACCGGGCCGTAGGGCGGGATCGACCCGTGCAGCTTGCCCTCCGGGGTCAGGCGGGAGATGCCATGGCCGAAGGTGCCATACATGCTCTGGCCCTTGGAGAGGGTGACGGTGTATTCGTTGATGGCGTGCAGCACCTCCTTGTCGCCGGTGGCCAGAAAGTATTCGCAAAGGAAAAGATTGCGATAGCCCCAGTCCCAAATGACCATGCCGTCTTTCAATTCCAGCTTCAGGGTGGCCGGTCCCATCGTGTGTGCGAAGTCGCGCAGCTTGGGCAGGTATTCGGGTTTGCCGGTGGCCAGCAGGGCCAGGCCGTTGACCGCGCCAAACCAACTTGCGTGCAGCGGTTCCTTTTCTAACACCTTGGAGGCTTCCTCGAGGATGCGGGTGGACTTCGGGCAATTGTAAGGCGCGGTGTCACTGTAGGTCCCCACGACTTGCAACTTGAGCTGCACTTCCTCGGTCTGGCCGGCCCGCCAGCGGGTCAGTTTGAGGACACCCATGTTGGATTCCATCTCAGCTACCTGGATGGCACGGGCAAAGCTCTTGCGGGCGTCGTCATCGAAGGGTTTGCCGTTGACGCCCAGGATCACGTCGTCCACCTGCATCACGCCGTCCGCCGGCGACTTGGCACCGACGTGGGTGACGAGGATCTGGCGGCTGGACTGGGTGGTGCGGCCCTGCAGGCTATCGATGTAACTTGCCGGCTTGGTGAAGATCCAGCCGCGCAGCCCGGTGGCACCCAGGTTGTAGGTGAGTTTGCGGTCAACCGCGGTGTTTTGTGTTAGATCGGGTGGCGTGGCCGGTTCCGCGGCGGGCAGGCGCGCGATGGAGAGGATGGCCATGGCTGCGGCCAGGCTGGTCAGATGGCGGGATATGGGCATTTTCATAAAGGAGCCTTGGTTGGAACTAAAAAAGGACTACTTGCGCGGGCCGGCTGCCGAGATGCTGCGCAATTCGGGATGATCTTTGGCGGCCTCAATCGCCTTGATGGCATCCTCAACGGCACCGACCCTGCGGTTGTTGAGTTCACCGGCGGGAAATTCACCCTTTTTGCATTGGTCGTTGAGGGTCACGATCAATGCCTTCAACTGCGGCACCGCCCCGCGGGCGGCCGAGCCATAACTGACGATTTCCTTCATGATTTCGCCGGTCCGGCCTTCGCTGCCGTGACCGCCCTGGGTAAGGGCAAACTCGATGCCCGCCTCGATGCCTTCCTTGAAATGATATTTCGTCAGAGCCTTGAAGCCACCCATGCGGATCTCGTTGCTGAACATCGTGTCCGCCGGACTCGGCGTCTTGACTGCCGCCAAAATATCCGGCGCCAATGCCTGCACGTCATCCACGGATAGATTGCGGTCGAAATAGCCTTTGAGAGTGGCCCGCGCCATACCATCCGCATTGGTCGAGATAATCCGGATCGCCGGATAGAGCAACTTGGTGTCAGCTTTCTTGACGGCGTCAGTCAAGCCACCGGCGAACAAGGCCGAGGCCAACTGGCCGTGGGTGAACTGGATGGAATCCGCCCAATTGATCGGTTGGAGCGGTTCGGCGGTTTGGGCGAGCGCCTTGAGAATGTCCGGAACGGCGGGACTTGCCGCGCCGCCCATTTTCTTGATGGCTTGGGCCGCCTTGTAGCGCAGCCAGCGGTCCTGGTGTGAAAGCAAGCGCACCAGGACCGGCAGCGCCTCGGCGCGGTTGAGGTAGCCGAGGGTCTCACAGGCCCCTTGTGCGGCGTGCACGTCCTTGCCTTCCGCCATGGCGAGCAGTTCCGGCACCATCGATTTCGCTTCGGGACGAGCGACGAGTTCTTCCGCCGCCCAGCCCCTGACAATCGGCGACCAATCGCTGAATGCCGCCACCAGTTCCTGCGGGGTTTTCTGTTTGCGCTCCAAATCGAAGTTGCCGGAAACGATGGCGGCCGCCACTTGTTGTTTGCTCAGCCAGTTGTCCGGGTTGGCGTCCTTGCCGGTGATGCAAAGCTTTTTCAAGGGCATGGCATAGGTCAGGACATAGGTGGCATTGGGGCTGAGGCCGCAGTAACTACTATAGCCGTAGTATGTATTGTCGTCGGTTTTGCCGGCGCCGTATTGTTCGCCGCCATCATAGGTGAACGAGCCATCGCAGCGGCGGACCAGATCGAGGTGCCACGAGGCTTCCCTGACAAAGGCGGCGGCGGCGGTCGGGCCGCCGACATTGGCGCCGAGCGCGCTCCACAAATAACTGAAGCCCTGGCCGGTGTGGCCGCATTCGCGGCTTTTGAAGCCGGCGGTGGCCATTTGAGCGAAGAACTGGGTTTCCTTGACCTTGTTCCACTGCAGTGCGAACAACACCGCGGACAGGGAATTTTTACCGTTGTTTTCATGGTATGGCCAGGGTTCGTGCTCGCCGTAGGGGATGGCGCCCTTATCCACAAAATAGCCGAAAAACCCGGACGCCCGCTGGATGGCAAGATCAATCTCGGGATCCTTCACACCACATAACTTGCCCATGACAATGGCGAGATTGGCGGGGAGCCCGGCCATGTTCACCGGGCCGTATGGCGGGACCGACCCGTGGCGTTTGCCATCGGCGGTGAGTGCTGAAAAGCCGTGGCCGAAGGTGCCATACATGCCTTGTCCCTTGGCCAGCGACAGCGTGTACTCCGTGATGGCATGCATCACCTCCTGGTCGCCGGTGATCAGGAAATATTCGCAGAGAAAAAGATTCCGATAGCCCAACTCCCACGCCGAGCCGTTGATTTCATTCCGCAGGTTGAGGGTGGCGGGTGCCATCTTGCGGGCAAAGTCTCGCACTTTGGGCAGGTACTCGGGCTTGCCCGTGGCCAGCAAGGCCAGGCCGTTGACCGCACCGCACCAATTCTCGTGCAGCGGTTCTTTTTCGAGCGCCGCGCAGGCTTCCTCGAGGATGAGCTTGGACTTCGGGCAGGTGTAGGGCGCCGTGTCGCTGTAAGTGCCCATGACCCGCAGCTTGAGTTGCACCTCCTCGCTCTGGCCCGCCCGCCAGCGGGTGAGCTTGAGGATTCCATTGTTGGATTCCTTCTCGGCATCCTGGATGGCGCGGGCCAAGCTCTTGCGCGCGTCGTCGTCAAAGGGTTTGCCGTTGACCCCCACAATCACGTCGTCCACTTGCATCAGCCCGTCCGCCGGCGATTTGACACCCACGTGGGTGACGAGTATTTGCCGGCTCGCCAGCGTGGTGCGCCCTTGCAGGCTGTCGAGGTAATTCGCCGGTTTGGTGAAGATCCAGCCGCGCATCCCGGTGGCACCCAGGTTGTAGGTGAGCGCGCGATCCACCGCCGTGTTCTTTGTTAGATCAGGGGCTGTTGATGGCGCTTCCGCAGCGGCTGTGCCGACGACCAGGGCCAGCAGCGCGCATACCGGCATGACGGACCATACGGGCGATGGTTTGCCACAGGGGGGCTTCGGCCCGGCAACGAGTGACCCGATGGCGCGGGCGGCAGCAGATGAAAACGGGAGAGGTGGACTGGCATTCATGATAGTGTTAGGGATTTGCAGCCGTTGCAGAGCACCAGCGCATGACCATATTACGCTTGCCGCTCGGAACCTTGTCAACGACCAATGCCCTATCAAAACCCATAATGTTGCGAGGGGTTTTGCTTGAACAAACTCTT